>DAOVBC010000034.1 GCA_030670715.1 Deltaproteobacteria bacterium
TGCATGTCGAACCCTTTGTTTTCGTGACCGGATACGCCGAGCCGGGAAGCGATACGTTATGCAGTTGACTCTGTGGTGTGGAATCGATATGAAATCTCAAATATCCTGAATCCTTAATCGAGTTTATTTTTTTGTGGTAGAACCGATCATGTCAGACACGGCCCGGAGGAACAGGCTTTACAGGATAAAATAAAGATGCAAACGACCCATCAGATATTTTTTGAAAACGCGAAAACCATGCAGGCCATATCTTCCAAAAGCATAGGCCTGGTCGTCACTTCCCCGCCCTACCCGATGATTCAGATGTGGGATGAGCTGTTTGTACGCTTGAATCCGGCCATAGATGAGGCCCTCAACACCAATAACGGCATGGCTGCTTTTGAATTAATGCATTCGACACTGGAGCCGGTGTGGCGCGAAATTTTCCGGATTTTAAAACCCGGTGGTATTGCATGCATCAACATCGGCGATGCCGTCCGAACCGTGGGTGATTCATTTGCGCTTTATCCAAATCATGTGAAGATTTTATCTCAAATGCTGGGCATCGGTCTTTCGGCGTTGCCGCATATCCTGTGGCGCAAACAGACCAACGCTCCCAACAAATTTATGGGCTCCGGCATGCTTCCGCCCTATGCGTATGTGACCCTGGAACACGAACACATTATTATCATGCGAAAAGGCGCCAGAAAGACTTTCAGTAGTTCGACCGACAAAGATATCAGACGCGAGAGTGCCTATTTCTGGGAGGAAAGAAACAACTGGTTTTCGGATGTGTGGATGGAACTGAAAGGCACCAGACAACAATTGGTAGACAACAGCGTCAGAAAAAGAAGCGCAGCATTTCCGTTTGAAATTCCCTACCGCCTGATCAACATGTTCTCCGTTAAAGGAGACACCATCGTGGATCCTTTCCTTGGCACCGGCACCACGATGATTGCCGCCATGGCAGCCGGGAGAAATTCCGCCGGGTTTGAACTCGAACCTGATTTTACGTTAGCATTATCCGACGGTGCCTCCTCCGCTGTTGATATGGCAAATACCAGAATCAACGACAGGTTGGAAGCGCACCTGGAATTTGTAAAAAACCGTACAGATGTGGGATATGAATTCAAATACCTTAACAGGCATTACGGTTTTCCGGTCATGACCCGCCAGGAGGTAGAGTTGTTATTCAACAGGCCTCTTAGAGTGAAAGAGACCGAAAAAAAATCTTTCCGGATGGATTACTCCAGCAGTCCGACGCCGGAAGATTGTTACCGTGTCGATACACCCATCCGTCCAGCGACTTCTCCCCGGGGTAAAAGGTCATCAAACAGGATCTGATGGGAGATAAAGATGGACAGCAGATAAAGCATTGAATCCCTCTGCACAGTACCGGTCATATCAGAATGTATTTCTTTTTGTAGTGTATCATACAACATGCTGTGCCAGCTTATTTGTTGACTTAAAAATAGCGTTTTGTAATACTCGCGCCTATAAATAGCGAATTTTTATCCTTTTATCCGAGCTAAAAATGAACCTACAGGGGCATTCAATAGAGGAAAGCTGTCATATCATATTTGACAGTATCGAGGAAGGCGTCTTTACGGTTGATTTAGGGTGGCGGATTACGTCGTTTAATCGGGCGGCGGAAAAAATTACGGGAGTTTCAAGGAAAGAGGCCATCGGCCGGCGATGCCAGGAAGTCTTTAGTACCAATGTCTGTAAAACAGGTTGTGTGCTCCGCAAAGCCTTGAAGAACAACAAACCGGTTTTCAATGTACCTGTTTACATGATCCGCTCGGATACAAAGCAAATCCCCATCAGTGTCAATGCCACGGTATTGAGGGATCGTAAAGGCCGTATGATCGGTGGTGTAGAAACGTTCAGGGATTTATCCGACCTCGCTAAGCTGCACAAATCCTTTCACAAACGTCCCTTTTTTGAAAATATGGTGAGCAAAAACCAAAAGATGCTCGAAATTTTTTCAACCCTTATGCTGATTGCCGACAGCGATTGCACGGTCTTAATAGAGGGGGAAACCGGGACCGGAAAGGAACTGCTTGCCAGAGCCGTTCACAATAACAGCCCCAAAAAAAACGGGTCGTTTGTACCGGTCAATTGCGGGGCGCTGCCAGATACCCTTATAGAATCAGAGCTCTTTGGATACAAAGCCGGGGCATTTACGGATGCCAAAAGGGACAAGCCGGGGCGTTTTGAGCGTGCCCAGAACGGTACTATTTTTCTAGATGAGATCGGGGATATCCGCCAGGCGCTGCAGGTTCGTCTGCTGCGCGTTTTAGAGGATGGGGTTTATGAACCGCTGGGGAGCGTCAAACCTGCCAAGACCAATGCCAGGATCGTTGCGGCCACACATTGTAGCCTGGACAAACTGGTTGAAGAAAAAAAATTCAGGGAGGACCTGTATTTTCGCATTAACGTGATGAAATTGACCCTGCCGAAACTTGCCGAACGAAAAGAGGATATTCCGCTTCTGGTGGACCATTTCGTCGAGCGTTTCAATCGTGGAAAAAAGAATAAAATCCTGGGCCTCACCCAAGAAGCATTGGCGGCATTGATACTATATGACTGGCCCGGCAACATCCGTGAGCTCGAAAATGCCGTTGAACACGCTTTTATCCTCTGCAAAGAAGAGCTGATTGGTTTGCGGCACCTACCCGATAAACTTCTAACGGGAATTAATGCCATCTTCGCGAATAAAAGCACCACGTTGAAAGAAATAGAAAAAAATGCAATACTGCAGACCCTTCAGCGAAACAACTGGAAAAAGGCAGTAACCGCCCGAGAGCTTGGAATCAACAAAAACACCCTCCGCCGCAAGATCGTCAGGTATGGTATCGAGGAGAATTTGTCGAGGGAAAAGGTATGACGAAAAGAAACGAACCGGAGAAAAAAAGCGGGTTAACCGTTCTGAGCCCGGAAGACGTCTTCCGTTTTAACTGCCACCAAGGTTTGGATTGTTTTACCCGATGCTGTCGCGATATCACCATTTTTCTGACACCCTATGATACCCTTCGGATGAAAAATGCGCTGCACATATCCTCCGGAGACTTTTTAACCGAGTATACGGTGACCATGATCGGAGATACAGGCCTTCCGGTTGTCGTCTTAAAGATGCGGGAGGACGACGAGAAAAGCTGCCCGTTTCTCACAAGCAGCGGATGCACCCTTTATCCGGACCGCCCCTGGGCCTGCCGCATATACCCTTTGCAGCCCGAAAGCACCAAACTAACCGAAAAGGCGGGGAAGACATATTATTCGGTGATGGATGTTCCCTTTTGTCGCGGGCTTCTGTCGGACAGTGTCCTGTCACTGTCCGATTGGATCGAGGAACAGGGTATCCCCGTCTACTTGGAAATGGAAGCCCTGTTTAAAAAAATTACCGCTAACGAACGCCTGACCAAAGAAAAAATCACGAATAAAAAGATCCAGGAAATGTATTACATGGCCTGCTATGATCTGGATCGTTTTCGACGGTTTGTGCTGGAAAGCACATTTCTGGAGCGATTCGACATTGAGCCGGAAGCGGTTGAACAGATCAAAACGGACGATGTAGCACTCTACCTGTTTGCCATCCAATGGCTTGAATACGGTCTTCTCGCCCAGCATGTTCTCAAGGTCAAACCGAATGTCATGGCAGCTAAAAAGCAGGAACTGGGGATTGAATGATCGACGCTTCAGTAATGCAGTCTGTGCCGGGCCGAAAATTTCGGTTCGCCTGTCATAAAGAATTGCCCTGCTTTACAAGATGCTGCGCCGGCCTCGACCTGATGCTGACACCCTACGACATTATTCGCCTGAAAAACAGATTGCATCTTTCCTCGGGGGCATTTCTAGACCGTTATACCACCGCATATACTGATCGGATTTCCGGGCTTCCGTTGGTCAAACTCAAAATGCACACCGATGAAATGCGGCGGTGTCCTTTTGTGAGTCCGGGTGGCTGTGTGTTCTATGCGGATCGACCCGGTGCTTGTCGTCTTTACCCCCTAGGAAGGGCCGCCTCGAAGATCTGGAAAGACCATCGGGTTGGAGAGTATTACTTTATGGTGAAAGAATCGCACTGTCTCGGGTGGAAGGAAGAAAAAGAGTGGACAATTCAAGAGTGGCTGACGGACCAGGGGCTGGATGCATACAATACCATGAACGACAGTTTCATGGATATCACCACCGGGCGGCCGCTGAAAATCCTAAAAAAGTTCAGCAACCGGCAATTACAGATGTATTACATGGCCTGCTACGACCCGGATGCGTTCCGGCGCTTTGTATTTGAAAGTTCTTTTATGGACCGGTTTGATATCGCTGAAGAGGTGCTGAATCGCATCCACACGGACGACATTGAACTGATGGCGTTTGCCTGTCGATGGCTCAAATTTTCCCTGTTCGGCGAAATGACCCTTCAGATCAAACATCGTCTCCGCGCATAGGCCCGGGGGTATTAATCCTCTATAATATCATCTTTCAGGGCGTTGTCGGACCAAACCGGCAGCGGTGTAAATTTGCCTGTATCGGGATCCAGGCGGCAGCGATACGATGCCCGTGTGGCCTGTTTTTCCCATATCCGTTCCCATCCCTGGACATAGTAAGGGCATTCGTCGTTAAAACATACGTAAAAGAATTCATTGGGCCAGGTGGAGGCTATGGGAACCCGCCATTTTTTCATTTCCCGGCCGCAGTGGGGACAGTGCGGGACATTCTGGTTGGTCATCGCTTTATCTCGTTTCTTTAATCAACAGCAGCACTCAATATATTTTGGTCATATAAGAAAATAGAGGAGAAATCCACTTGAAATCCCCGCGGAATGGCGCCTCTATAGTTCGTCAATCATCAAACATCCATTCCAATCCGGCTTGCCCGGGTTCGGACGAACGATATCAAACTGTCCTGGAAGAAAGGGTGGCACATGACCCAGATCGTTGAAAAAGGAAATATTCCCCGCGATTACTATGAAGCGACCCTGGAAAACGGCTCGCTGGTTATGAAACCCTATTGTGCATGCGGTAACAGCCTCAATGACGATTATTTTTGCGAGAAGTGCCGGAGAGAATGCCGTTGCTACCTGATTATCTGTCAGGATGAAGCGACCCTGGATCTGGTTCGGCATTACATCCGAAAATCTTCCCAATTTTCAGGTTTTAAAGCCAGACTCGCATGGGAAAGTTAACGGCAGTCGGATTCCCGAAAACACGTATGCGTCAAGCAGCAACCGGCTATGCCGTATTTTCCAGATCCTTTAGTCGCCGGATAGCCGCCTCGATCATCTTTTCCCCTCCGATTCTTTCGCTTGCGGCCACCATTGCAGGCAGCGCCTCGACGTTCTCGAATTTCCCCAGCGCATCGCCGGCCCAATTGACGATGTGCGAAATCTCATGGGTGAGAAGGACCAACAGCAAGTCATACGCGGCAGGTGTCTGAATATTTCCGAGAACCGATACGATACCGGTTTTAATCGGGTCGAATTCTGTGTCTCTTGAAAAAGCCTCCTGAATAGCCGGTATGACAACATCCCGCCGTTTTTCCAGATAATGGAGACTGGCACCGGATGCATAGGCAAACCCGAGCATGGAGATATCAATAAGGGCCCGGGTGGCCAGGGCGGTTGGGTAGACCGATAGAATTTCAGGGACAAAAAGACCTGCCCACGAGTATTTCCCGGCCAGTGGGAGAAGATACGGTATCACTTCAGGTCCAATGGACTTGAGCTTTTCCAGAGTCTCTTTCAAGGCGTTGCGTCGCAGTTCGAAACCCTGTGTCTGATTTTCCGGAAATCGGGTCACATCATCCGCAGTTTTAAGGGCTTCGACAAGTTCGATGATCGCCGCATTTTCTTCCAACGGATACAGAGCCTGATAATCTCTTGACTTCAAGGCGATCCAGTATTTCTGAAGCCAGGTTAGCGGCGGATAGCAATAAGACAAGGCCGGTTGGTCGATCTCTGAATCCCGGTACCTTCCATGTTCGATAAAGTAGGATTTTTCCGATTCGGCAACAGCCAGCCGGTGCCGGCAAATATCGATCGCTGCCTTGAATTTACCGGCGTATAGATGACCGGTCGCCACGATATCGTGGAGTCTGTCCTCATTTGGATACCGGGTGATCAACTTTGACGCCCGGTCAATCGCTTCGGCATATCGGCCGGAACGCAGCAGACCGAAAGCCTTTTCGATACGCTTGATCAGCTTCGCCTGCTCTGCTTTTCTTGCCGGGTAATTTTCTGCCTTTCCGGAATGTTCAGCATTTACGGCCGCCTTATGCTGATCCAGACAGCAATGCTTGTATTTTTTCCCCGAACCGCATGGACAGGGGTCATTCCTGCCGATTTTTTTGGGCGGCGCATCCGTCGCCTTGGCCCGTTCACGTTCAACTTGCGCCAACAGATCGTCCCGGATCAGGAAAAGGTGTTCTTTGGTGATGCCGGCCTTTCGGGCGATAGCATCCGGATTTCCGCCCTGAAGGAGTTCCAAAACAGGTCCGAGATCCGCTTCGGACATGGTGTCGAATTTCATGTTGCTGTCGGTGTTCATAAACGGTCTCTGTCCTCTCAAGTCAAAGCCTATATTTTCTCGAAAAATTCGATGCACGCCCGGGCAAAGCCGGCAGCGTAAGCCTGAAAATCGAATCCCTTGTCCCCCATGTGTCGATTCAGGATCTCAGCGCGATAGAGATCCCAATTCGCCGGAATCCCTCCGGCCCGGTACACGGCGGCCAGTTCATCATAGTCCGCTTCGCGCCAGGCGAAATTAGTCCCCTTTTGGTAACCCCGGTCGAACCAGTTTTCAGTCACCCCGTTTTTTTTCTGCCCGGTCATGTTCAGTCCCTCCGGAAAACGGATCGGATATTTCGAGTTTTACCGAAATTTTCGGTCCGTTGCAATCCATTACGTGTTGTGAAAACGTGTGTTCCAAACGAACGGCAGCCGCGCGAGGGGACCAAACTCTTGCGGCTGCCGCAGGAGGATACCTGTATGGCATTACACAGGTATCTTGCCAAGACGGGATTTATATTAGCAGAAGCCCCACCGGACATTGGTGTGTTGCTGCTCAAACGTCCGGAAATCATCAGGGCTCAGAATGTGGATCCCGTCTTTATCGAATTTCAATAACCGATAAGAGTCTATTTCCTCTTGTTCCTCAACAATTTCATCACAGAGCTTTACCATCTCCTGTACCGCTTTCGCCTGCGTCTCTACGGTCGCCCGGACCTGTAACATGTTCGGCATGTTGGGATCTTTGCTATAGCCGGCCAATATGACTTCCGCCATCCGATCTTCGCTGACCATTACGGGAAATACCGCCACATAGATCTCTGTCACCCGCTCTATCATTTTTTTGTGCCTGTTTGGATCCATCATTTTTAACCCCTATATTTTGGGTGAAACCACACGAAATCACGTCATAAAAGGCACAGTCCCGGGCGCCGGATATCGGCGTCCGGGGATAGAGCGCAGGGTTTACATGCCAACGACTTCTTTAATTTCCACGAGGTGTATGATGGGGCGGTTGCGCATGGTGAACTCATCCTTTTCAGCATCGTAGATAGAGTTGACAAACACCTTGCCCCAATTGTCTTCGTCCATCTTCTTGAAATCCGACCGATAGTAATATCCCGGCCATCGGGTTTCCTCGCGGTGCAGTTTGTGACGGGTATGGGCCTCGGCGATCTGGATCCGGTGAACGTCTTCCCAGCACCGCATCAGTTCATGGAGGTTTCGTGCGGCGAGTTTGGACAGATCCTCTTTAAGCAGTTTGAGCAGATCCAGGGCGATGTTCAGCGTAATCGCGCTGCAGTTATACTGGGAACCCCAACCGGCCACATATTCATCCATGATCTTGTTGAGGCGGAAAATGGCCATCTTTGGGGTAATATAATTCGGATTGACCTCTTCCACCGGCAGGTCATATTTCTTGTCGGTCGTTCCCAGGGTGGTGTAGGCTTTATGTTCTTCATAGTGCTTGAGCGGCAGCAGGATCTGTTCCTTGAGTTTGTCCACCTCTGCCTCGTCAAATTCAGGCATGTCCGGGTTTTCCACGCAGTATTTTACCGCTGCTTTGGCCGCAATCCGCCCTTCGGTAAACGATCCTGAAGAGAACTTGTGGCTCGAAACGCCGACCCCGTCCCCGGCGGCAAACAGCCCCTTGACCGTGGTCATCCGGTTATAGCCCCAGAAGTACTCATTCTTGGATTCATCGGTCTGAATATCCTCGGGACCGCTGCACCAGGCCCCGGAGGCACCGGAGTGAGATCCAATGAAGTAAGGCTCGGACGGCATGATCTCGGACGGTCCTTTCTCAGGGAAGACGTCCTTTGACGCCCAGAGAATCGCCTGGCTGATGGTCATGTCGAGAAAATCCTCCCATGCCTCGGCCTCGAGTTTTTTCAAATGCTTTTTGTACGTTTTTTCATCCGGTGCCTGCTCAGCAATTTTGGCGATCGCCTTGTCCGTATGGATAAAAATGGGGCCATCGCCTTTTTGGTACATTTCAATCATCATCAGATGGTTCCGGAGGCAGGTGGGGATCGGTTTTACCTCCCCGTAAGGGGGCCAGTTGTGCAGTTCGCCCCCTTCGGCCAAACCTTCGGCCATGTAATTGAATCCGGTGGCTGAGGTTGCCGCGGCTTTGAACAGGAGGAACCATGCCCCGACCGGTCCGTAGCCGTCCTTGAATCTTCCCGGAATAAACACGACTTCCTGGGAGGTCATCTCGGCGCCGGCCGTGGTGGTCAGGTAGGAACTCGACCCGGCGTTCCAGGGCGGATACCACGCCCTGCCGAGACCTTCGCCGGTGGACCGCGGCTTGAAAACGTGAACGGCACCGCCGGCGCTAACGATGCACGCCTTGAATTTAAACACATAGATCTCAGGGTCCCTCACACTGAAACCGATGGCGCCCGCCACCCTGTTTTTATCGTTCTTGTCCAGCAGCAGACGAACGACAAACACGCGTTCAATGATGTTGTCCATGCCGACCGCATTCTTGCCGGCTTCGGCAACAATGGCCTTGTAGGATTCACCATTGATCATCAGCTGCCAGCGGCCTTCATGGACATAGTTCCCGTCCGGATCCGTCCAGATCGGAAGTCCGAATCCTTCGATCATGTGGACCGATCCGTTGACGTGTCTGGATATATCCATGACCAGGTCGTCCCGGCAAAGGCCCATGAGGTCCTGGCGAACGTAGCTGAGGTAATCGGCGGGGGTGTTTTCACCCTGGTACTGGTTGATGGCCGAAAGGCCCATGCCAACGGCCCCGCTTCGCTCCATGGCGGCCTTATCCACCACGGTGATTTTGACATTATTTTCTTCGGCCCAGTGGGCGCCTTCCACGCATGCCCCGCATCCGGCCATTCCCGGACCGATAACCAATAGATCAGTTTTCACCTCGACAGTTTTGAATTCTTGCATCATTCATCACCCCCTTTTAATCTCCAAGTGTCCAGAGTTTATCAGCTTTCAAGGATGCCGGTTCTGTAAAAAGAAGCTGATCATCCAGTGTGCCCGGCCCCACGTCGAAGCCGCCATCGGGCTTGGCCTCTCCTTCCGGTGTGGTCCTGATGGGAAACTTGAACCGCTTGATTGTCCCCCCCCTGAATTTGACGGTCCACATGATGTCTTCGGTTCCTCTCATGGGTACAACGCTGGCACCTAGCGGCGTAAAATCGGCATAACCCCGCACTTCAACCGCCTGGGTCGGACAGATTTTGACGCAGTTGTAACACTCCCAGCACATATCCGGCTCGGAGTTGTACGCTTTCATCCGGTCCGCATCCAGCACCATCAGATCGTTGGGGCAGATGTACATGCATGCAGTTTTGTCTCCGCCCTTGCAACCGTCGCATTTTTCATCAATGACAAAACTTGGCATTGTTTCCTCCTTTACCGTTGATTATTTTGTTCGCCTACTTTAACGAATAGAAAGGGTATGAATATTATCACCTCCTTTCAATGGCAAGACGGAATCGATTGAATTGAGCACATCCTCAAAGGGTTAAATCATAGCGAATTCCATTATTAGGCATTTTATTGTGGCCGCTTGGGCCATATCGCCAACATGCGCAGAGTTGAATGACATTATCTTGAAATGAAATTGTTACCTGAAATGCACAAAGAAGAAAAAGTTGCTGCTTAACCGGTCGACCACCGTACATAAAAGCGCGAAAGATTCTTCACATAACCTTATGTCCAGAATTTGACAGCGATGACCTAAATATACATTGAGCAATATTTATGCCAATATTATATATAGCACCGGAATAAATCTAACAGATTAATAATATTATAAATGTTTTATAATTTCTGTTTCAAAACCTGGGAATGGGCAGAGAGGAACGGTAACAAAATAATGAGTTGGGAAAAGAGAAAAACACCAATATGAATCCCTTTGATAGGAATTTTAGCGCCGGAGGTTTAGTCTCCTCGGATTAAAGCCTCAATCGATTTTTACAGTTCATAATGTTTTCAAGATTGTTATTCACGTCGAGCTGAGCTTTAGAAATTCAATATTCAATAAAAACCGGACCCGTCGGATTTTAACTGTTTCAATTTCCAATGGCCCGGATTCTTAGCAAAACAGGTGGATGCGAATAATTCAGAAATACATAGAAGGGGTGCGGCAACAGATTGGAGAGATTGTCTACCGTCAGCCTTTTCAGGGCAGCGACCATTGCCTGGGGGTTTCCGGTTGTCGTTACCGAAAAGCGATCCGCCTCAAATTCGTGTTTTCGCGACAGCATCTGGGTGAATATCCCGATAATAAAATCAATGGGCGAATACAGCATCGCAAAAAAGACCAATCCCGCATATACCGATGTCTGTTTGACGAAAAAGGCATCAAACAGGATCTGATGGGAGATAAAGATGGACAGCAGATAAAGCATCAAACCCGTCTGAATGGTCCCGATCAGCAGCGATTTGAGGATGTGTTTTTTCTTGTAATGCCCCATTTCATGCGCCAGTACAGCAACCAGCTCGGAAGGTGAGTGCTTTTCTATCAGCGTATCAAAAAGAACGATCCGCCTGTGCCTGCCGAAGCCTGTAAAAAAGGCATTCGATTTTCCGGAGCGACGCGATCCGTCCATGACGAAAATGTTGGCCAGGGGAAATTCGATGGAACGGGCATAAGACAGGATCGCCGTCCTTAGTTCACCTTCTTCCAGAGGGGTGAATTTATTGAACAAAGGCATAATCCAGGCCGGAGCAATAAACTGGACCACCAGAGTGTAAGCGGTTACCGCCAGCCAGCAATATAACCAGGCATGATTGCCGGCAAATTCAAAGAAAACCAACACACCTGCCAGAAGTGGTGCCCCAAGAAAAATGGCAAGCAACAGTCCCTTGACACGATCTTTGACAAATGTCGCCCAAGTTGTCCGGTTGAATCCGAACCGCTCCTCAATGACGAAAGTGCCATATAGACTGAAAGGCAGCGAAACAGCTGCCATCAAAAGTGCCAGAATACCGATATATGCCATACCGGTTGGGACCGGTCCGGCATTCCACTGCCTTACCCATCCATCCAGGAGCGGAAAACCTTTGCCAAACCAGAAAATCAGAACCAGAATCAGATTAACCGTGGATACAACCCAGCCGAAACGCGTATTGACCTTTAGGTAATCCTGCGCCTGACGGTATCTTTGTGCATCATAGACTCCCACAAACTCGTCAGGAATATCTTTTCTCAGTGACTTAATATTCAGATAGTCCGCCAGCGCGTTCAGGAATAGGTCACCGACAAT
>DAOVBC010000183.1 GCA_030670715.1 Deltaproteobacteria bacterium
TTTCCAATGCCAGGTCGGTGAAATTGCAAAGCATCTCCATCCTTTCGGACAGCGGAAGGGCACGAAACCAGCGAACCTTAGCTTCTATCGTTTCATCGTTAATATCGTGGGATATTTCATTCATATTGCATACTTACCAAAGTTCTAATATTTTTTCAACGTATAACGGTGAGCTCAGCGGCTGGAGCCCTCGCCAGTCCGCTGGAGCGGTTTGTTGTGTCTCATCCCTCGCTATTCTCTTCACCCAGAGCTTCAATCAATTTCTGAAAGCTCCTATCGTACTGATCATGATCGGAGAAGTCGCCCACGAGAACCGAGGTCAGGCGCTCAAGTGCCTTGCTGATGTTGTTCTTCAGGTTGAGCAATCGTTGACGCACTCCTGCCAGACGGTCAATGTCCATGTTTCGTTCCAATGCTCTGCGAATCATGTTGTTGACTTCGTCAATCTTCTGCTGCAGTTCTTCATCTATCTCCAACTCCAATCCCAGCTTGAACACAGAATCATCGATTGCAACAGGGAGAAGTCTTCTTCTGCCTTGGAAGTGCTCATGAAGAATGGTCTCCAGGAACTCAGCCATGACCCAAGGAGAACGCAAACTGCTTTGCGAGACGATCAGGATCGTCCATTCGGTCGATCGAACTGCCTTCTGTATGAACTCCTGAATGCGATCCCCCAACCGGAGCGATTGCACATCAATTGTCACATTGACGCTGCTAGATTCAAGCCTCAACTCGGTGGCCGGATTTGCGATGTTTTAACTGCAGGTGAATAAAGGCTTCATTGCCGCGGTCTTCCACATTGCGCACAGCCATGTGAAACAGCGGATGTATCAGGGACCAGGGGTGCAGGGCCAGATCGTTGATGAGTGTATTTTTCCGCCGGATCTCTGCCGCCCAGTAAATACGGATCTTTTTGACCCGGTCGAACAACTTTCGCATCGAATCATTGCGAAGCATATCCCGGGCAACAACCGCCATCGGCAGTTCCAGGCCGAACCACCCGGCATGGTTGTCATCAAACAGCGACCTGCAGGGTACCAGGCTGCTGCCATCGCCGGCAGATTCACTGAAGGGTTTTTCACTGAGAACGGCGCCGTATTTTAATGCATGGGCAGTGTACCGGGCATGAATGGAGTCTCCCTCTTTTCTGTCCCTGGCGCAGATAGCAATAAACTGAGGGTTGAATTCTTCCAGAACCGTGTTCAGTCGGGAGATGCTGTCGATTTGTGCCGGAGCGACCCGCAGCGCACTGATATGGTTGTCCTGTTGAAGCGCTTTGGCTGCAGAGTCGGCGGAAGTAAAACCGGTGCAGCTGACCACCACCGTGTCGATGACCGGAATGTCAGGTATCCCTTTACCGTTTAACCGGCAAAGGATGCGTGCATGGTTTATACCGAAACTTCCGGCACCGACAACCAGTGCATTAATATTTTTCGACATTCGACATTCCCTTGAAAAAATATCCGGCCGCATGCGTTTGATTAAATCGTCATGCGGCCGGATAATCCGCTAAACCTTTGGTTCAATATAAAATATTTTACCGCAGGATACCTGCGGTGTCAAATTTCCCTGTCTCCTGAATCTGCTATCGGCCAGTCATCGAAAAACTTTAAAGATTATTATGAAATTTTCGGAAAGATTTTAGGCGGGGCCAGTATACGGCTGTCAATATCAAGGGAAGTTTGCCCGACTTTGATAACATTCACCACGTTATCTTTACTAATTTCAAATTGTTTCAGGTATCCGCCGGATTGAAGTTCCCGAAGTCCGGCGCGGACCTTTACCCGCAGTTTTGCCACTGGCTGGTCGATATCCAGATTGACCGCCCGGGCCAATTTTAAGATACTGATCGAGGAATCGGTGGGGTACTGGCCCTGGTAAAAACGATAAAAAGCTTTGCTGATATCGCTTTTCAGGCTTGCCCTGAACCGCAGGTCGATATTGGTGACAAAGCTTTCGGCATACATTTCAATGAAATAGGGGTTCACCACGATCCGGATGCGGCCGGTGCCGCGATCCATATCGGCAAAGCTGAGGATTGAACCGGTCAACTCTTTTAACGATTTTTTCTTTTTACCGCTTCCGCTGGTCAGGTCCAGGTCGATTCGTGTTCCGGACAATCGCTGGATGCTTTTCCATACGACTTTTTGCTGGTGGGGTGTCGGGTCAATACCGGCAAGGTGACACAGCTCGTCGATGGTCGTTTCAAAAGCGTCATTTTGATATTTGGTCATCAGGCTCAGCAGGCAGAACAGAACGGTTTCGTCAAAAATGACCAGCAGCTCCCCCACTACCCGCATCCGTCCCCAGGAATTTACGTCGCCGGAATCAAGTCTGATAAGCGGCCAGTCTTTTTGCTTTGCACGGCCTTTGAAATGAAAAGGGGATACCCGGGTCAACAGGGTCGGCATGAAACTGAAGAAACGCTGGACCGGGGGCTGCCTGCTGATGTGCTCACTGACAAATTCGGCGGCCTCTCTGATCATCCGGCGCCCGATCAGCTGCTTGGTCGGAAAACTAACCTGTCCGTCAGAAGCGGCGGATTCGCTCGTCGGTTTCTGCTCGCCCGCTGGTGTTATTTTTTTTCTATCCGGCATAATTCCCCGCAAAGTTTTCATACTGGAAGAGGGCGCCTTTGTCAAAACATTAAGACCCATTGCCTTTTGTTATTTCAGCATTAGGTTTTGATATCTCAAGCAATTTTTGCGTGCGCCTAACCCGAACCTATGGGGCAGATCAGATATAATTGACTGTGCCGTTAGATAGTCCAGCAGGAATAATGGCGTGATGGGCACGCAGTGAAGCTTCTGCGCTATAATGAAATGATAGGTTGGAGGATATCTCCAATTTTTGGCAACTTTACCAGGAGGATACTATGTCCAAAGCAATAATAATGAGTGAGACAGGCGGACCGGAGGTTTTGCGCTGGGTAGACCATGACCCGGGTCAACCCGGTCCGGGAGAAGCCCTGATCCGGCATGAAGCTGTGGGGCTCAATTTTATCGACGTGTATCACCGCACCGGTCTTTATCCGCTTTCTTCACTGCCGGCCACACCGGGCATGGAAGGCGCCGGCATTGTGGAAGCGGTGGGTGAAGGGGTGAAAGAGGTGTCTGCCGGTGACCGGGTGGCTTATGCCGGGCTGCCGCCGGGAGCTTATGCTGAGAGCCGGCTGATTCCGGCCGATCGTCTGGTAACTTTCCCCGAAAGTATTTCCCCCCGTCAGGCGGCTGCCATGATGCTTCAGGGCATGACCGCGCGCTATCTGCTCCGCGGCTGCTATGATGTCAAAGCGGGCGATACCGTTCTGATCCATGCGGCAGCGGGCGGTGTCGGGTCGATTGTCTGCCAGTGGGCCGATCATCTGGGAGCGACGGTTATCGGTACGGTCGGATCGGAGAAAAAGGCGGAAATTGCCAGATCCAACGGATGCCATCATCCTATCCGTTATGCGGAAGAGGATTTTGTTGCCCGTGTACGGGAGATTACCGGTGACAGAGGCGTTGATGTGGTCTATGACTCCGTGGGCCAGGCGACATTTATGCAATCTCTCGACTGCCTGCGGCCCATGGGTACGATGGTAACCTTTGGACAGGCTTCCGGACCGGTGCAGCCTCTGGATCTCGGTCTTCTTGCGGCGAAAGGCTCGCTGTTTCTAACCCGCCCGTCGCTGATGACCTATACTGCCCGGCGTGATGATCTTCTGGCCCATGCTCAAGATCTGTTCAAGGTTATCACCGAAGGTGCCGTGAAAATTAACGTTAGCCAGACCTATCCACTGGCCGAGGCTGCCCGGGCCCATCGCGATCTGGAGGCGCGGAAAACCACCGGATCAACCATTCTTGTTCCCTGAAAAAAGGATTGGAACACTTACTCAGAGGTGTTTTGATCGCTGGTGGCCGTAACATCAGCCTGTGCCTGGGGTTGAAGGAGAGGCTGGAGAATTTCTATTAACTGCAGGGGATTCACGGTGATGCCGTTGATTTTGGCCCCCCAGTGAAGGTGGGGTCCGTTGGATCTGCCGGTTGAGCCGGCCAGGCCGATTACCTGCCCTTTGGAAACATACTGTTCCGGCGTCACACTGAATTTGCTCAAGTGGGAATAACCGGTAAACATGCCCATTCCGTGGTCCACGATGAGATGATTTCCGGAGTAGAACAGCTCTTTGGCAAACCGGACAATTCCGGCGTTTGCCGCATGCACCGGGGTGCCGACAGGGGCCCGGAAATCGACGCCACTGTGGTAGCTTTTCATTTTGCCGTTAAGCAGTCGCCGTGTTCCGAAAGGACTGGTGATTTTACTGTCGGCCGGTCGCTGGAAATCTGTGCGCCACAGCCGCGTCGGGTGACCGGTGGAATAGATGGCTTTTAATTCTTTTCGCTCATAAGATATCCGCCGCCGGTCCTCAGCCGATGGCGTTACCTTCTGTTTCGGCACTTTCAATCTTTCTTTTTTAAATTTTCCGCTGATAATTTCGATTTGAACGGGCATATTGTGATAGCCGCCCCGGTTTGTCCATTCCAGTTTTATATTTTCAACTCCGGGATCACTGTAGTAAGAAATTCCGATAAGGCCGATATAGATTCCGCCGGCTTTAGCCGGATGTTCGAATACCGGAATGATATCTCCCCTGAATTTTGCCTGGATTCCGACAACGGAATCTTTCAGACTGCGGGTATCAACTTCGAGCAGCACGCAATTCCCGTTTATCACCGGGTTCGGTGAGACCGTGGCCGTTATTGATTCTGCGTTTGGGCCTGCATGACTCTGGGCAGACACAACCGCTCCCCGGCACAGTATGAGTCCTATCATTGAACAGATGAATATTGTGTGTGTCAACCGTCTCAAAGATGCCCTTTCTTTATTTAAAGCGGCCGGCCGGGCGGGATCGGTGCAAGGCCCGAATTGGGAGAAAACCTCACGGTCGGTTAATATAATGCTGATATGAAAATAAGAATATCCTGGGCCCGGAAGCTCTTATCGATGGGCTTCACCTACTGATTCGCAGCCTTCATGGATCCGCTCGCTGGGTCTTCTCCGGCCTCGATCAGCTCGAAATCATCATCGTATATCACCACTTTGTTGCGTCCGGACTGCTTGGCTTCGTACATGGCTGCATCGGCTTTTTTTATGAGCAATTCTACATCGCTGCCGTCTTCAGGAAAGGTTGCAATACCCAGACTGATTGTCAACTGCGGCAGATCTTCCACTTTAAGCTGGGAAAGCTGTTTGCGCAATCTTTCAGATACCGTATACGCTTCATCCTTATCGGCTTCAGGCAGCAATATCACAAACTCTTCGCCGCCATATCGCGCAACGATATCCACATCTCGTATGTTTTTCTGGAGAAATTTTGCCACGATACTTAAGACCCGGTCTCCTGTGGTGTGGCCATAAGTATCGTTGACCTTTTTAAAATGGTCCAGATCAGCCATCACCACTGATGT
>DAOVBC010000074.1 GCA_030670715.1 Deltaproteobacteria bacterium
AACGGGGTCATCCTGGTGAACAGCTCACTGATATCAATCGGATCCGACCGCGACGATGTGGATGAGGTGCGTGTTCCGGTGAACGATATCGCCGTGAAGCTCGGAAGTGTGCGATCGGCCAATATAGTGGCCCTTTCCGCCGGTGTCGCCCGGCGCAATATTGTTAAAATAGACACACTGCGATCCTGCGTAACGGAAGAGTTTGAAAAGAAGAAGAAGCTGATTCCACTTAATATGGCGGCTATTGACGAGGGGGTGAAGGCAGTGGGGAGATAGACAATGTCGGCATAGAAAACTAGTTTCTTGGGGTAGGATAGATATACCCGTTTCTGCATTAGATTTCGATCCTCGATCCTCGATACTGGATCAAGGATGCCGGTCATTATAAAATAATAAAAATGCCTAAAATGCCTAAAGTTTAAAATGCCTAAAGTGGTGGTACGCCTTCGGCGTGTCAATTCTAAATATCGGGCAATTGGTTTCGATCCGATTAATCAGCGATGCCTGAGGCGTGTAATGTATTTCAATAAGGTGGCAGGTTTTTTTATATTTTAATTTTAGGCACCCTGGCCCAGACCGATCACCGGTATTAAATGCTCAATAAGCCAGGTTTGGAATCATACATAGGCTATAACAATATATGAACCGGTCGCACCAGGGCGGGCTTTAGGCATTTTAGTGCATTTTAGGCATTTATACTACTTACAATAAATAGCATCTTTCAAGGACAAATAAAATCGTAACCCTCACTGGGACCAAATCTTAAACGCTACCTATGAAGCTCTCCGTACCTGAATATATAGAATCAATCGATCCCTACAAACCCGGCAAGCCGCTTGAGGAGTTGGAGAGGGAATACGGTATCCGCGATTCAATCAAGCTGGCCTCCAATGAAAACCCGCTCGGGCCTTCACCAAAAGCGGTAGAAGCGATCCGGGCCGGAATGGAATCTCTTCACCGCTATCCGGACGGCCAGGGCTATGGGCTGGTTGCAAAGCTAGCGGAAAAATTAGGTGTGGCTTCCGAAAATGTCGTTCTGGGGAATGGTTCCGACGATATCATCGCGATGCTGACGCGGGCAATGTTGCAACCGGGCGACGAAGCCATTCTACCGCAACCGTCGTTTCTGATGTATGAAATAACGGTCCGCAGTGCCGGTGCGGTTCCTGTTTTCGTGCCTTTGGATGATTCCCTTGCCATCGATCTGGATGAGATGTTGCGCCGGGTGACATCCCGCACCCGCATGGCTTTTTTGTGCAACCCCAATAATCCGACCGGCACCGTTTTCAGTAAAAAACAATTCAGAGCGTTTCTGGCAGGCCTTCCACCTGAAGTGATTGTGGTGGTAGATGAGGCCTACATCGAATTTGTACGAGATCGTGACTGTGCCAGGGGCATCAATTACCTCGATGCGGATCGGGCGGTGGTAACGCTGCGTACCTTTTCCAAGGCTTATGGCCTGGCCGGATTACGCATTGGATACGGGGTGATGAGGGAGACACTTTCAAAATATTTACACAGAGTCAGGCTGCCGTTCAATGCCAGTTCGCTGGCTCAGGCCGGAGCAATCGCCGCGCTCGATGACGAGGTATTTTTACAAAAGACACTACACCTGGTCCAAGAGGGGCTGAAATATCTGTTCAAATCACTGGACCGCCTGGGAATCCGGTATTTTCCGACCCAATCCAACTTTTTTCTGATCGATGTCGCGCGAAACGCAGATGATGTTTTTGAACTTATGTTACGGGAAGGTGTTATCGTCCGTTCAATGACGTCATACGGATATCCAAACTATATTCGAATCAATGTCGGGCTGCCCGGAGAAAACGAGCGTTTTATTCGGGCCTTTGAAAAGGTTCTGGCAGGAAAATGAAAAAAATGGTTATCACAATCGACGGACCGGCAGGTGCAGGAAAAACCACCGTGAGTCGGGCGCTGGCTGACCGTCTGGAGTATAAATACATCGATACCGGGGCGCTCTACCGGGGGGTTGCCCTGGCTGCTAAATCTCAGGGGATCGGAGCAGATGACGATGCCGCCCTTGAGAAACTGTGCGATAGTCTGGCGTTGACGTTCGTGTGGCGGCAAGGGCTATTACGCCTTGTGGCCAACGGAGAGGATATTTCCGATAAGATCCGGACACCTGAAATTACGATGCTGGCATCGGCCGTTTCGGCCAGACCCGTGGTTCGTAAATTTTTGTTAACCGTGCAGCGTGACCTGGGCCGGGAGAAGAGCGCCGTGTTTGAGGGACGTGATATGGGCACGGTAGTATTCCCTGATGCGGAGATAAAATTTTTTCTGGAAGCATCGGAAAAAACGAGATCTTATCGGCGTTATCTGGAGTTGAAATCAAAGAATTCCCAATCCCTTGAAGATGTTGAAAAAGATATGCGCCAGCGTGATAAAAACGATAGTACCAGGGCTATTGCACCGCTGAAACCTGCCGGCGATGCGAAAATAATAGACACCACCGACCTATCGGTGGATGAAGTGGTGGAATTAATGCTTACCCATATTCAGCGGCTGGTTTGATTAAATGAAAATTAATCATTGTATTTTTAAAATGAGTCTGATAGCTATATCTAGTTATGCGATCGAATCTTATATCGTGTCGCAAAATATCGGTTAAGGGGGTACATTTTTAGATGGAAGATTTGGGCAGAAACGAGGAAACTGGGCAACAGAACAAAAACGATTTATCTGATGAGGGTCAAATTAAAGAACCGGACACTCAAGATGTGCAGCGTGAAGAAGCAGCAGCGAAAGATGAAGGCAGCAGTGCTGAAAAAAAGCCGTCCAAGGGTGAAAAAGACTCCGATGACACCATGGAAAACCTGATGGATCTGTATGAAGAAAGCTTCAAACGTTTCGCAGACGGCGAAGTTGTCACCGGCCGGATTATTTCCGTGGACAAAGATCATGTACTGGTTGATATCGGCTACAAGTCTGAAGGACAGATACGCATTCACGAATTCAAAGACGAAGAGGGAAACGTGAATGCCGAGATCGGTGATACGGTTGAAGTGATGGTAGAATGGTGGGATGACGAAGAAGAACGGGTCGTCCTCTCCAAGGAAAAAGCAGCCAACATCAAAGTCTGGGAAGAAATCAAGAAATCGTATGATGATCAGGGGATCGTTGAAGGTGTCATCACCAACCGTGTCAAAGGCGGCTTCTCTGTTGATATCGGCGTGCAGGCTTTTTTACCGGGCTCCCAGGCTGATTTACGCCCAATTCGCAATCTCGACGAACTGGTTGGCAATACTTATAAGTTCAAGATATTAAAATATAATCGTAAGCGCAGCAATATTGTCCTGTCAAGACGTGTCATACTCGAAGAAGAGCGTGAGTCGCAACGGGCAGCCACCCTGGATACCCTTGAAGAGGGCAAGGTTCTCGACGGTGTTGTAAAAAATATTACCGAGTACGGTGTGTTTGTGGATCTCGGCGGTGTTGACGGACTGCTGCACATTACCGATATCTCCTGGGGTCGTGTTAAACATCCTTCAGAACTGTTTTCCATCGGTGATCAAATTAGCGTCAAGATTCTCAACTTCGATATGGAAAGGGAAAGGGTTTCCCTGGGAATGAAGCAGTTGGCCCCGGATCCCTGGTCGCTGGCCTCCGAGAAATATCCAGTGGAGTCCCGTGTTACCGGCAAAGTGGTCAGTCTGACGGACTACGGTGCATTTGTCGAACTGGAAGAGGGCATAGAAGGGCTGATTCACGTCTCGGAGATGTCCTGGACCCGTAAAATTCGCCACCCGTCAAAAGTCGTTTCAGTGGGGGAGGAAGTTGAAGCGGTCGTGCTTGATATAAAACCGGAAAGCCGAAGAATATCGCTCGGTATGAAACAGGTGGTTCCGAATCCCTGGGATGTCATCAGCGAGAAATATCCGGTTGGAACGACCATCGAGGGCAAAATCAAGAATATTACCGATTTCGGTCTTTTTATCGGCATCGATGAAGGGATCGACGGTCTGGTTCATATTTCCGATATATCGTGGATCAAGCGCATCAAGCACCCTTCGGAGATATACAAAAAAAATGATATCGTACAGGCCATTGTACTTGATATTGATAAAGGGAACGAACGTTTTTCTCTGGGAATCAAACAGCTGCAGTCGGATCCCTGGGAAACGGTCACAGAGCGTTATGAGGAAGGAAAAGAAATCACCGGTACCATTACCAACCTAACCGATTTCGGGATTTTTGTGGAACTGGAAGAGGGCATTGAAGGGCTGGTCCACGTTTCTGAGATCAGTAAAGAAAAGATAAAAACCCCGGTCGGGAAATTTAATATTGGCGATGTCATCACCGCCAAAGTGATGAATATCAACATAGATGAAAGGCGGATCGGGCTTTCAATCAAGCGGCTTGAGATCGAAGATGAACAGAATCTGTTAAGCGAGTACGTCAATAACATGCGACCCGCCACCTCGACTTTTGGTGAAATCCTGCGGGAAAACCTTCAGGAAAAACTCAACGAAGATTAGATGTTGTAATCATAAATGCATTCTGCGGGGTCGGCAATGCCTGTTTGCCGGCCCCGTTTAGTATGCGTTCACGGGTTCAACGTTCAACGGTTTAGAGGTTAAACCCGTAGTTCGGAACCCGGAACCGTGAACGATTACGAGTTTCAATTGAGGTATTATTCAAAAACACTGACGTCTCCTTTCCCCTTTCGAATTATCCCGGGGATATCGTCGATCAGCGAAACCACACTCGACAGATTATCCCCGGACGGTCCGCCGTCAATCACAATATCAATTCTGGATCGGTAATAATCGTGGATCAGTGAGGGGTCGTTTATTATGGATCCGTCAGGCATTGTGGCACTGGTGGTGATAATCGGGTTGCCCAGCTCTTCAACCAGGGCGAGACAGATTGCGTTTTCCGGTACACGAATCCCTGCTGTTTTTCGTTTGGTGAGCATCATCTTCGGAACCTGCCTGGAACCTTCGAGAATAAAGGTATAGGGTCCCGGCAGCAGGCGTTTCATGGTTTTATAAGCGTAATTAGAGACTTTGGCATAATGGCTGATGTTTTTTAGCCCTGAGCAGATGAAACTGAAAGGCTTGCTTTTATGTCGCTGTTTCAGCAGGTACACTTTTTCGATCGCTTTTTTATTCATGATATCACAGCCGATTCCGTAAACGGTGTCGGTCGGATAGGCGACAATCCCCCCTTTTTTGAAAACGTCATACACTTTACGGACCAAACGCATCTGCGGGTTGATAGGGTTAATTTTTATCAACATAGCTATCTTTCGGAATCAATATGGTCATTTAGGGTATTAAATTCTTGTGCCGGTTCATTCAGGTAGAAGCCAGATTCTCGAAAGCTGATTTCACCCTGTCTGAGTGGCAGCCCGTTTACTTAATATCATGCAATCCTGATGTCAAGGCGACAAATAATGATTGCTAAAGCAAGTTCATTTTGTTATTGCCATCGCTTATTATTAAGACAGACATAAATACCACTATTCCATCATTCCATAGGGTCCCCAAAAGAAGATGGCCGCAAAAAGCATTACAATTCCAACTATTTGTCGGAATTCCGATACATTTCTTTACGGAGGAAAATAATGAAAAAAATTCCACCTGAGGAAGCATTTTCATTTGATGATGTTCTTTTAATTCCGAATTATTCCGATGTGTTGCCCAAAGACGTCAACACGAGCACCCGCCTGACGAAAAACCTCACGCTGAATATTCCGATTGTCAGTGCCGCTATGGATACCGTAACGGAGGTGGACACAGCGATCAGCTTGGCACGTGAAGGCGGTATCGGTTTCATTCATCGAAATATGAGTATCAAAAGCCAGGTGACGGAAGTCGATAAGGTAAAAAAATCAGAAAGCGGTATGATTGTTGATCCGGTGACGATCAACCCGGAACAACGGGTCGAGGAAGTTCTGGAACTGATGAAAAAATTCCGGATATCCGGCGTGCCGGTAACCAGCGGGGATCAACTGGTTGGGATCGTCACGAACAGGGATTTGCGGTTTGAGACCCAGCTGGACAAACCGGTGGCGGATGTTATGACCAAAGAGAATCTGATAACGGTAGCGGAGGGAATCACCCTCGAAGATTCCAAGAAGCTGCTGCATAAACACCGGATTGAGAAACTTCTTGTTGTCGATTCAAACGGCCTGCTCAAAGGCATGATCACCATAAAAGATATTGAAAAGATTAAAAAATATCCGAATGCGTGCAAAGACAGTATAGGACGGCTGCGCGTCGGTGCAGGCGTTGGCGTCGGTCCCGATATGATGGAGCGAGCCGAAGGCCTTATCAACGCCGGTGCGGATGTCATTTTGATCGACACTTCCCACGGTCACTCTGAAAATGTTATCAATGCAGTGGTGAAGCTGAAAGGTACATTCAATGACATCGAACTGATTGCAGGAAATGTCGGGACCGAAAAAGGAGCGGAAGACCTGATCACCGCGGGGGTAGACGGTGTTAAAATCGGTATCGGCCCGGGATCGATCTGCACCACACGAATCGTTGCCGGTATCGGCGTTCCGCAAGTCACTGCCATTTTAAGCTGTCGGTCCATATCCAACAAAACCGGTGTGCCCCTCATCGCAGACGGCGGCGTCCGGTTCTCGGGCGATATTACCAAGGCTCTCGGAGCTGGGGCCCATTCGATAATGGTCGGCAGCCTGTTTGCCGGTACGGAGGAAAGCCCCGGAGAGCAAGTTTTTTACCAGGGGCGCAGTTATAAAGTGTATCGGGGCATGGGTTCCATAGAAGCGATGAGAAAGGGCAGCAAGGATCGGTACTACCAGACCGAGCAGGAAGAAGACGACAAACTGGTTCCCGAAGGAATCGTCGGTCGTGTTCCATACCGCGGTAGTCTTTCGGACAACATTCACCAGCTGATCGGCGGGTTAAAAGCCGGTATGGGATACTGCGGTTGCCGTACCATCGAAGAGTTGAGAGAAAAGGCGCGTTTTATAAAGATCAGTGCCGCCGGTATGCGGGAAAGCCATGTTCATGATGTGATCATCACCAAGGAAGCACCGAATTATCGACTGGATTAAAGTTGATATTTCAAACCTTAATATAAGCTTCACACATTTCCAGGTGTTTCAGTATCGTTGCGAGTTGCAGGTCTAAAAGATGATTACCCGTAACCTGCAGCATTTTTCAAGCCATCATTTCATAATAATATAATTTGAAAAATGGATACAAAAAAAAAGACCACCCAAGTTCCCGATTTCGTCCATCTCCACGTTCATTCCCAGTACAGCCTTTTAGACGGAGCCATTCGAATCGATGATCTGTTGAAGCGGGTTAACGACTTCGGCATGAAAGCTGTAGCGCTTACCGATCACGGTACCATGTTCGGTGCGATCGAGTTCTATAAAAAAGCGATCACGGCCGGAATAAAACCGATTATCGGGTGCGAATGTTATGTTGCTCCCAGGCGTCTTACGGATAAAACCCCCCAGGATCACAAAGGACTTTCGCATCTAATCCTGCTGGCGAAAAATATGGAAGGTTACCACAACCTGTGCAAAATGGTATCGGTCGCCCAGCTGGAAGGGTTTTATTACAAACCGCGTATCGATAAACATATGCTGAGGGAGCACAAGGAGGGCCTGATCGCTTTCACCGCCTGTCTTCATGGAGAAATCCCGATGCTGATCAAAGCAAACCGGCTGAAGGAAGCAGGCCAGGCAGCCCTCGAATACCATGAACTGTTTGGTGAAGGGAACTTTTTCCTTGAGGTTCAAAATAACGGAATCGATATTCAGGAAACCGTCAACGAGGTCCTGTGTGATATGAGCCGGCAGCTGTCGATCCCGCTCATCGCCAGCAATGACTGCCATTATCTGGATAAAAAAGACGTGCGTGCCCATGATGTGCTCTTATGCATCCAGACCGGAAAAACAGTTCACGATTCACAACGACTGAAATTCAGGACCGATCAGCTGTATTTCAAATCCAGGGAAGAAATGTACGAATTTTTCAAAGACTATCCCGGCGCCCTGGACAACACGGTTGAAGTAGCCAATCGATGCAGCATCGAATTTGACTTCGGCTCTTATCATTTTCCGAAATTTGAATCGCCCGACGGAAAGAGTGAAGCCGAATATTTTGAACATAAGGTAGCGGAAGGCTTCGAACGCGTTTTCAAACGCATCCGGGCCAAAAACCCGCAAGCCGATGAAAAAATATACCGGGATCGACTGGAATATGAGGTGTCGGTCATTAAAGATATGGAGTTCCCGGGCTATTTTCTGATTGTTTCAGATTTCATCCGCCATGCCAAAGAAAACGGTATTCCCGTCGGGCCGGGGCGAGGGTCGGCGGCCGGCAGTCTTGTTGCTTACTCTCTCGGGATTACGGATCTTGACCCTCTGGAATACGGGTTGATTTTCGAGCGGTTTCTCAATCCCGCCCGCAAGAGTATGCCGGATATCGATGTCGATTTCTGTATAAACGGCCGGGAGGATGTTTTTAAGTATGTTGTCGATAAATACGGCGGTGGTGAATATGTCGCTCAGATCATCACCTATGGAAAGCTTAAAACCCGGGCGGTGATCAGGGATGTGGGTCGGGCCCTTGACATACCGCTGCGCGAGGTGGATGCCATTGCCAAAATGGTGCCCGATGTTTTAAACATCAGCCTGGATGAGTCGCTGAAACAGGAACCCCGGCTTCTGGAGATGACCGCGGAAAAACCCGAGGTGGCTGATCTGATCGAAATTTGTCGGGTACTGGAGGGGCTTCCCCGGCATGCCTCCACCCATGCCGCCGGAGTTGTTATCTCAGACAGGCCGCTGGTGGACTACCTGCCGTTATATCGCGGGAAAAGGGGTGAAGTCGTGACCCAGTACGACATGAAAATTGTTGAAAAAATCGGATTGGTAAAATTTGATTTTCTGGGACTTCGCAATCTAACGGTGATTAAAAATACACTTTCCCTTATCGACCGGCAGGGGAAAACGCCTCCGGATCTGAACGATCTCGATCTTGACGATCGTGACACTTACCGGCTCCTGTCTTCCGGAGACACCACCGGTGTCTTTCAGCTGGAGAGTTCCGGAATGAAAGACCTTCTGGTGCGCTTGAA
>DAOVBC010000033.1 GCA_030670715.1 Deltaproteobacteria bacterium
AGCTGAAACTTCTTGGTCACTCCGGAAACACGAACAATGTTGTGGTTATCTGGCATGGTCAATCTCGCTTGTATTTGATGCTTCAGATCTGTCCATCTAATGTTTCATAAACACACGATTCTCGATACTGGATGCTCGATACTCGATACCGGATCAAGGTGACTGGATACTCGATTCTGGATACTGGATTCTCGATCAAGGCTGCTATATGTTGCTTGTGCTTCGCTGATGCTTTTTCCTGTTCTTGGCACTAATCTTTGAGGTTCTATCCTTTGACCTTGAACCCTGAACCCCTCCTGAACTTTGAACCTTGAACCTGGAACCCATATTTTTATTGCTCCACCCGCATTGCTTCCACCGGTTGCATTCTGGCGGCCACAATGGCCGGATAAAAAACGCCGATGAGGCTTAAAAGAAATCCAACACCGGTAGCTGTGGAAACAGAAACGATAACACCCTGCCACGAAACGTGTATCAGCGCAGCTGATCCAAAGCTGATTAAGGAATTAATAAATGAGAACAGTGCGCCTGCCAGTGCGCCTGCGATACCACCCGCAATACCCTGCATGCCTGCTTCCAGAACAAAAAGCCGCAGGACAAAACGGTCCAGCGCCCCCAGGCACTTCATGGTACCGATCTCCCGGAAACGTTCAGTAACCGCCATCAGCTGTGCGTTTACAATGCCCACCACACACACCAGCAGCGACAGGATCACAATCCAGCGCTGCTTGGCGGAGTTTCCCACGCTCGTTGCCTCAAGGGGGATATCATACCCGGCGCGTATCAATGCCTGACGCAGGTCGGGGTCCCGCGAGGCCAGCAGTCCGTCGGCCACATCGGTCCCGACATTGGTGAAGCTTAAAAACGACACGGCCAGGACCAGGCTCATGGTGGTGATAAATGAGCGAAAAAATCTAACCTGGATGCTTTTAAAGGCTATTTCCACTGCTTTTACAAACGGCAACTGCACCTGTCGAACCACCTGATCGGCTTTTGTATCGACGATGTTATCATTCGGCTTTTCAACCATGGTAATAGAATCTCATAGCGTGACAGGTAAGCATAAAAGTTTTCACCCTTCGGGCTAACTGGGTGGAGTGGCCGGAAGTATATTCATACATTAAAAAAAGTAACACAAAAGCCACTGGGTCGCAAGTACACGCGCGGGGGACTAAATCATTTTTTCATCAACCCTATCAGCCTGGATATTTCACGAGTTATATTCGTCTATTTTTTCATGAATCATCATGCCCTTTCAGACACAACCAGCAATGAAAATGGGCCGGCGCCTGCAGGTATTGTGAAGCAGAGCGGCCAACTGTCTGAGCTGTTTAGTGCGCGTTAAACCCAACACTATATCTGCTGTTGTCAGTAAAACGATCTGATTGAATATTTTCCATACTCTCTAGTGAGCTTAAACAGTGTTCGGTTTTACACGCACTTGGCATCGAGTTTTGGCCGTCTGATGAATAATGCCTGCAGGCGCCGGCCCATTTTCACAGAAAATATTCAGGATTGGTGACCCGTATCTACCCCTGCCTCTGAATCCAGTCGGCCGTATTCGCAGCACCCTGCAGATCGACCTGATAATTTCCCTTCCCGGAATGATAAAGGCTGCGCTCCATTATTTTAACCATTCGATCCGGCTGCAGATCCTTTCCCTCGAGCACAGCTGCCGCGCCAATTCCTGCCAGGCTTTCAGCGCGAAGCCCCTGCTCTCTATCCCCGGGATAGGGCCATATAAGTGCCGGCA
The DNA here is from genome assembly GCA_030670715.1 of Deltaproteobacteria bacterium. GTDB lineage: Bacteria > Desulfobacterota > Desulfobacteria > Desulfobacterales > SG8-13 > DAOVBC01. The sequence continues at coordinate 1,754 of DAOVBC010000033.1, forward strand.
CCCCGGTGGCCAGGATATTCATACTGGTATTATACCCCCCCATGCTCACGGATAGATCCGCAGCAGCCAGATAGGATAAAAAGTTCGGCGAAAACCTTTGTATCCGTATACGAGCGTTGGCGTATTTTTTCAGCAGCTCAAACTCTTCATCAGGCATGAAAGGTCCGGTGAACACGTGGAGATGGCATTTACGGTTCAGGTTTAACAAGGACATTGATTCAAGCAACGGTTGCAGGAGAACAATCCCGGCTTTTCCGCCACCGGCGCTCGCTATGATTAAGGCTTCGTTATCCCCTAAACCAAGCCGATGTCTAATTTTTTCCCGGGCGTCGGATGGCGATTTTTGGCTGACAAAACCGGTGTACACAACGGGTATCTTCAGATCAGCGATACGCGAGAAGGTATGATCCAGCTTAACCAGGTTGGAATCTGCATGGATCAGAAGTGCATGGAAATAACGGTTCAGTATATCAACAACCCGCGTCTCGTATGCCACCGGATCCGTTTTTTCTACCAATATGTCGCGAAGACTGCACACTACTTTGCACGGATTCAGGTGACCGTTACGGATCCCCTTTAAAATGGGATCGAGTTCAAAGCGAAAAGCCTTACGACCGAAGGGATAAAGTTCAATGATCAGTATATCCGGTGCTTCTTTTTCAATTAGCCCGTATAATAGTTCTTGACGCTCGTTTTTAACCTGTTGGAGGGTTTTATTATTATCTGTTGAAAACAGGCCGTCATAATTGCGATCCGTCATCAATCCCGGCAGGCGAAACAAACGCACATGGTCAGGCAGTACAGCATCAAATTCAGGCCCGCCGGTAACCATGATAACGTCATGGTTTTTCAGTGCCCGGCAAACTTCAATGCTTCGGAAAAAATGACCCACACCCCAGATGTGTTGGCAGTAGTGTATTATTCTCATCTTTTTCCGCGTTGCGTAACCTGTTTAATCATTTGGCATATCTCCATCTTCAAAGATAAAGAATCGGAGAGGGGGAGAACCGGAGAAACGGAGATCATTTTATAAGCCATTTGTCTGCGTTGTTGATCATATTGACGATCTGCCCCATTATGAGTTCATAAACATCATCAAGGCTATCACATTCCTTCTCTTCTAAGTATTCACACTTCTTGGCAAATTCTATCCAAACTTGGGTTTCGCATGCTTCACTTTCTACATCGCTTAATTTAGCTATGAAAGCAGCCCTGTATCGACGCTTTCGCCAAGCTTCAGCCAGATTAACGCACACAGACCTTGATGATCGACGGATTTGATCAACCATAGAATATTTTTCCTCTGTTGGGAATTCTTTTGTTTTATGAAAAATGTCCATCGCTGCATCAAAAGCATTCTGAAACACCCGAAGATCTTTATAACTCTTTATCCTTTCTCCCATCACCAATCCCTCCTCATCCCCCGTCTCTCCGTTTCATCCCTCACACCGTTTCCCCGTCTCTCCGTTTCATCCCTTCCCCCGGCCTTGAACTTTAAATCCTGAACTTTACATTTAAGTCCATCGCATTTATCTCATCAATCCGTAAACCATCTGCGTCATACAGCAGCCAGTGAAGATGATAGGGTCGGATAAGCGGCGGCTCTGTCGGAAGGAAACGCCGCTCATACAGGCGATATATCAGCGTTTTGATCACCCCTCCGTGGCAAACCACCAGGATATTATCGCCGGGGCAATCTTTACCGGTCTGGACAAGAACCTGACGGGTTCTTTCCCACATGGCGTTACGCTCTTCGCCCCCCGGGGGACAAAATTTCCACCCGGCGGCTTCCAATCGCGCCAGCAGCTGCGGCTCCTCACGGTGCAGCTGCTTTACCGTCTTGCCGACCCACCGTCCCCAGTCCTGCTCCCGCAGGCGGCGATCAAAGGTAAGGGGGAGTTTCAGAAATGCATTTATTATATCAGCAGTCATTTTAGCCCGACCGAGATCGCTGCATAAAATTCGATTCCAGCGGAACTTTCTCAACCGGGGACCCCAGGTTTCGGCCTGCTGAACGCCTTCTTCAGCCAGAGCCGTGTCAGTTTGTCCCTGAATGCGTTTTTTATGGTTCCATACCGTTTGAGCGTGTCTGATAATCCCGAATCGCGTCATATTGCTCCGGTTGTTTTCTCAGCCCATTGTTAATATATCGGGGTTGCGTAAAATCTTATTTATGATACCTGTTTAAGGTAAACGGTTTTTATTTTACGGTCGCATGTTTCCCTGATTAATTCCGCTTCAAAATATCTATCAATGGCACACTCGCATATAAAAAACAACAGGCCCGATATCGGACAGATAAAAGCTAATAAGTTCAGCAAAACCAGCATTTTGAATAAAAAAAAATTAGCGAAAGGTATCAGCAGATGGAATCAATATTATGCCGGAATTTATAATATCAATCCGGAAACCCTTGCCGGTCCGATGCTGGATCTGGGATGCGGTGTTGGTTATTTCGTTTATGAGGGCCTTTCCCGGAGAATGAATATCTGGGGTGTCGACTCAAGTCAGAGTAAAATTCTACGATTCAAACGGCTTATCCATTACACTGCAAGCCCTAAAAAATGGCAGAAAAGGTGCATTGCTGCCAGCGGAAATGCACTCCCTTTTAAATCCGAATATTTCGCATCCGTCTGCTCCTGGTATGTATTAGAACATCTTGAAAAAATCGATGAGGCATTGAAAGAAATTGTGCGGGTGACACGCCGGAAGGGTATTATCGTGCTCAGAGCCCAGGATGCACGTAACGGCTGGGAGGGACATTGCAATATACCCTGGATACCCTTTCTTTCGGACAGACTGGTAGAGGTCTGGGTTGAGGAATTTGGTGCGCCTTTTGAAAAACGGCAGGGCGTATACGACATTACCCAACCTCAGGTGGAGGCAATTCTGGAAACCTTTGAATGCGAAATTGTTACTAAGGCACCTCCGCCGGAGACATTAATCAAAAATCACTGGCAGATACATACCGAAAAAGAGGTGCGAAAAACGGCGCGCGAAATTAAAGCCCGGTTTGAAGATAAGCAATGGTTTCCACAGCCTGAAAACCTTTACATCTTTGCAGTGAAGAAGTAAGTTTTTATGGCAGACCGGACACCCGCCGCAGTTTATTCCGCACCATAACTACTCTTTGCAAAACCTCATCCACCTTCCGGTAGTTTTGATTCAGATCGTGTCTCTGCCTGACATAAGACTGTGCGGCCTTACCCATTCTTCGGCGCATGGCCTTGTTTGCAACAAGATCGTCAATTGCTTTGACGAACGGTTCGAGCTCGAACATCGGCCGGAGAAATCCGGTTGTTTGATCCTTGACCACTTCCGGAACACCTGAATTTTCAAAGGCAACCACCGGCAGCCCGCAGGACTGTGCCTCAAGGAAAACCATTCCCAGGGATTCTTCTATACCTGGAAAAACAAATACATCTCCTGCACTGTAAAATTGGTACATTTTCTCGCGCGGTATCTTACCGGCAAAGTGTACCCTGCCGGGAAGATGTCTATCCGCCAGCTTTAAAAGCCTGGACTTTTCTTTGCCGTCACCGGCGATGACCAGCTGAAAAAGCCGCCCCCGCTGAAACAGTTTTCCGCAGGCCTCAATCACCCATGTGAGCCCTTGTGTTTTGACGCCCGGTCGAAACATCGCTGCAGATAGAACAACCGGTTCATTATCCACCTGCCATCGACGGCGAAACGCTTCTCTTGCTGACCGATCAAAACAAAACTCGTCAGGATAGATGCCGGGGGCTACATAGGTGATCCGGTTGTCAGGCAGCAGGCGTCTGAGATTGGTTAAATCCACGCGCTTGTTTGTAAATACATGACGGGCGGATATCAAGGCCTGTTTATTCAGAACAAATCCGGGTCGGGTTCTCCAATCCTTTCTCCGTTTGGTTGAATAGATACCCTGAAATATAACGTACGGAATGTTTGCAGCTCCTGCCACAAAGGGCCCCAGCAGATCCGGTCCCTTATAATACGTATGATAGGTGAGCCACAGGTCGGTATTGCTCCGGGAAAATCGCCTGCCAAGCTTTCGCCTTTCAACTAGCAGGCGGGGGAAAAGCCATGGTTTCCAATAAATCCAGCGGGATCTTAACGTGCTGGCGACCTTTAGTTCATGCCCCTGTTTTATCAGATATTGATACAGGCCTGTTGCGATGACCAGATCTCCGGACGGATCCTCGTGACCCAGCGGCTTGAAAGGTGCGTAGAAGGATATTTGCATTGTTTGTGCTTTATGTTTAGCGAATTCGAACTGCTGAAAATGTATTGCAATGTTTTAAGATATATCGACATTGTTACGGGTTACGAGTTGCGAGTTCCGAGTTTTACTTCCATTCCGATTCGACATACTTAACAAACCGGTTTATTTTTCCTCCCAGCCCGTTGTAGGCTTTATGAAAATAATTGAATTCCTCATGATCGAGTTTATGGGTATCGTTAATAAAATTGAGGTGCAGGATTGTTTCATCGCAGGATGCATGCGCATAGATTAAAAATTTCACGAAATCAGCTTTGTATTTCCTTCTCCCATAACCCTCTACGATACATGATGTAATCCCTTTGGATGACCTTCGGATTTGACTACCTTCTTCATATAATTCGTATTTCGGCAGGGTTAATGACATTTTGTGCAATTTAACAGCCAAGTCGTATGAAATCTGGTATATTTCCAAATCCTTGTAGCTTTTCATTAACCCTCCAACTGAACGTACCTCCTAACAAGGCCCTCAAACCCGCACCTCGCAACCCGCAACTCGCAACCCGTAACCCGCAACACTAAACACTTCTAAATTCCGGAATCTCCTGCCGGTAAATATCGGCAAGCTGCAGAATAAGCTCCCTGTTGTTAAAATGCTCCTCAATACGCTTTTTCCCGGCATCAATAACATTTTGCCGTAAATCTTTATCCGTCAACATACGTGCCATTGCTTCGGCCAATCTTTCCGGATCTCCCGGTGGTACCAGAAGACCGGTATTGCCGTCTTCTACAAGCTCGGGAATGGCTGAAACCGTGGTAGCCACCACCGGCACCCCCATGGCCATGCTCTCCAGCAGTACGTTGGGAATACCGTCCCGGTCACCATTGGCGGCCACCTCGCAACCCAGAACAAACAGATCCGCCTGCCGGTAATGCTCCAGGACAATATGGTGCGGCAGGGTTCCAAGCCAGCGGGCTTCACTTTCGAGTCCGAGATCACGAATGAAGGCTAAAATCCTGCGGCGATCCTCTCCGTCTCCGATCAGGGTGTGTTTAACAGGGTATCCGATGTCGCGAAGACGGCGGATGGCTTTGTAGACAGTGGGCAGGCCTTTTTTGGCGGTCATGCGGGCGACCGTAAGGATATTATATTCTTCGGTTCGGCTGAAAGGTGCGGTACTGGTTGAAAAAAGGTTTACATCGATTCCGTGATAGACGCGGTGAATGGGTGCCGCGTCTCCGTCGGCCAGTGCTTTGAGATGCCGGCGGTTGTATTCGGTGCAGGTTACGGCAAATTTGGCCAGTGACAATTTTTCACACAACTGCCGCGGATCGGAGGTATAGATATCTTTTGCATGGGCGGTAAAACTGAAGTTAAGCCCGCTTAACCGGCCGGCAAACATTGCCACCGAAGCGGGTGAATGGGCAAAATGGGCATGCAGGTGAACCACGCCGGTGCCGGGCAGCAGTTTTTGCACAAGGTAGCCGGCCTGCAAAAAGTGCTTGAAAGTGGCGGGTTTGTGGGTCCGCAGAAACCGCCGAAAAGCGATCTTGAGCGTTTGAAAATAAAGGTCCGGAATTCTCAATGCCAGTCGGAAGTTATGATACAGAAATCGCGGTAAAGGTACCAGGATGGTCTCGGGCAGATAGTCAACGTTGGCCCGGATCTGCTTGACACTCCCGTGGGAAAAATTCTCCCGGGGCTGTCGCATCGAAAAAATATGGATCGAAAAACCGAGCCTTTCAAGCAGCAGGATCTCGTTGGAGATGAACGTCTCCGAAATCCGAGGATAACCTTTCAGTATCATACCTAAGACAGGTTTAGCACTCATATTCATAAATACGATGACATATTGACTGGAAATTCTAGCGGGTATAAAAAAAGGGGCTTAGTTTTACACCCCTGCCGCAACTGTCGTCTGGATTTAAATTATATTCGATTTAATAGCAATCTGTTATTCCGGTTTCCCGATCTCCCTTCCTTTTAATAGGCATACCGGGTACGGGCGTCGCTGAACGTTTCACCGTACCTGAAAACATGAAGACGCTCGCGCATCACCTCGATACCGGTCATATTAAAGCGGGCGATAGCCTCCCGGTAGGGACCGGGGTTTTCCAGCAGATTGAATACTTTCCGGCGCATCATCTCGGGGGAACATTCACTCCAGGGGATATAATCAACCAGGTGTTGACCGTGCAGGATCCGGGCCCGTATCAGTTGTTCCTTGCGGGGTGTTTCTCTGGGAATGATTAAAGATATCGTGCCCAGGGAGAGTAGTTCACAAAGAGTGTTGTAGCCCGCCATGCTTACAACGACATCTGCTGCGGCCAAAAGTTTTTCCATGTTACGATAAAAATGATAGGTGCGTACACCCATTTTTCTGGCTCGCTTAAAAACTTTCTTTCTTTGCTGCTTGGGCATGAACGGTCCTGTGATGAGAACTGATTTTAAAGTGGACGGGCAGGTTTCATTTTCGAGCATGGAAAGATAGGCGTCCATGACGGCATAACCGTCACCGCCGCCGCCGGTGGTGACAACGATCAGTTTTTCACCGTTTCTGACTCCCTGTTCTTTTTTTACTTTCCGAACATTACCTTCCGAAGGAACCTTGCGGGGAATATATCCGGTAAAATATATTTTGCGGCTGATGGATTCCGGAATGGCATATTCAGTGATCGGATCGTAGAGTTCCCGGTTTCCGTATACCCATATCTCGCTGTAAAGTTTGTCCAGAATTTCGTATATGCCCTTTTTATTCCAATCCGAACGGACCGTCTCACGGTCGTCCATGACGTCCCGCAGTCCTAATATGGCCCGGTTTCCGGTTTGGCAGCGACGCAGCCACTGAAGTGTGGGCAGAATCTCTTTTTTCAAACCAAGAGGTTCTTTATCCACAATAAACAGATGCGGCTGGAAGGTCTTGGCGGTGGCTGTAATGATGCTTTTTCTTATATTCAGGGCGTGGGTTGCATTTATTTTAATTGAAAGGGGCAGGTACTCGTCGTTCGTCTTTTTTATCATTCCCGGGAGGCGCACAAAATCGATCTGTTCCGGGAAGGAAAACCGTCCCGCAATCGGCGATCCGGTCAGGATAAGAACATTGATGTTCGGTGCACGCAGTTGAGTGGCGATGGCCATGGTCCTACGGATGTGGCCCAGGCCATAGGTGTCGTGCGAGTACATCAAAACGTTAAATGTTGAATTGCGGGGCATAGCCGGTCAATATCCGCAGACGTTCTCTAAAAACGTCAATTCCCTGAATGCGGTTTATGTGAAACTGGTTGTACCAGTTACGGGTTGCGCGTTGCGTGTGATTAACCCGAGACCAAAACAATTCCATCTTTAGTACACTGGAAATGTTTAGTCAAATACAACCGGGGAAACGGAAAAAATGAAAAGGAGAAACGGGGAAACGGAGCGAGAAAAACTACCTGCCGATACACCCATTTGAGTTTGGACATAATATTGATGAAATCGTCAAAGATAATCTTTCAATAAAAATCGTTGCCTGTTTGCAATTTCTTCGATCTGCTCCAGGTTCATCTCCTTCCGGTCGGCGATCTTCCTTGCCGGGACCCCGGCCCAGATCTCGTACGATCCGGGGTTTCGGGTGAGCACCGAACCGGCACCCAGAACTACGCCGTCCGGTATATGTGTCACCTGGTAGAGCACGATCGAGCCGTCGTGAATCCAGACATCGGCCCCGATGTATTTGTCCTGCCAGAGAACTCCGATATCCTCTTCCAGCAGAGCGAGGGGTTCAGTCCCGTAATGGATCGTATCGTGGGTGTAAATGCGGGTCCGCGGACCGATATTGCACCACGGACCGATGTGGATGGAACCGGTGCAGTCCAGAATGGAAAAAGGACTGATAACAAGATTGGTCTCACGGCCGGGTGTGCGAAACACTTCCGGCGACAGGACCAGCTCGCCTTTATGGATGTTTTTGTGGGGAAAACGCCTGGCACGGGCTATGGCTTCCTGCAGCCTGGCAGCCGACATGGTTGCTGGTTTTTTTTTCATATCAGTGCCTCACTCCTCTACCGCCTGCCGGTGTAATCCGTTGATGCCGATCCGAAGTGCTCAGCTTTTTCCGCCGGCATTGCATTTCGGATATTTACAATGGATTTCACCGGTTGTATTATCGCCGCTACTGCGTTATACGCTAAATGAGCGTGAACAAAACGGAGAACGAATATTAAAAAACTGACAAAATTGATTCGGTACAAAGTGTCACCTGGGCAATTTAACTCTAATAGATTTTAACATACTGAATATTCTCAAGAAAATTAAGTCACATCAAATTTTTCATGAAATATTCGGGTAAAATTCCTGCCGAACTGGGCAGCCCAAATTCGCCTTTCTCGAATGCAAATGGATCGTTCGGCAATCACACTCGTGCAAAAGGGTACGTCATTGAATTCTGAAAATGCTGGATGGACCGATCCGGATTATTCCCGGTTTCACCTCAGAAAAAACCGTTTCAGCTCCAAAGACAAGCAAGGAATTTTAAAGCGTCTTCATTCGCAGCAACCCGCTTCCGTCATCGGATCTCATATTCAGGACGATCCGGTATTCTGGCCGTTGAACCGGATCAATATTGAACCGGTAAACATTTGCAATTATCGGTGCCCGCTGTGCCGCACGAACCTGAAGGACTGGGTTCCAAGACGTAAAATCGAACTCGAAACGGTTAAAACCATCATTGCCCCGCTGGCCTCCGGTTTGAGGGTTGTCAACCTGTACGGCACCCGCGGTGAGCCGCTCCTTCACCCGCGCCTGGAGGAGATTATTGCCTACATTAAATCGGCTACGACAGCTAAAATCAGAATATCCACCAACGGCAGCCTGGTCACCGATTCCCGCGCCCGGTGCCTGCTGGATGCCGGACTGGATCAAATTGTATTCGCCGTTGACGGGTTGACCCAACGCTCTTATTCCGCCTATCGCCGGGGAGGCCGCCTGGAGCGGGTGGTCGAAAAACTGCGCCGTTTTTGCGAGCTAAAGGCCAAAGGCGGTTACAGCACCCGGGTGATTTTTCAGTTCATTCCCATGGCTAATAATGAACACGAATTGCCGGATGTACCGGCATTCGCCTACGCGCTGGGAGTCGATGTGGTAAAGCTAAAATACTCGACCAGTGCCTCAAACAGTGACATTTATCGTGTCCGCGATGCCGGTTTTCGCCCGTCTCTCAAGTCGGAAAAAGATTTTATATGCCCCCAGGGACTGGACAATATTTACATAGATCCGAACGGTTACTGTTATCCCTGCTGCTACATGGAAGGGTACCCGAATTTGCTTTTAGGCAACGTCACCAAGGAATCGATTGCTTCGATCTGGAGCAAATCTAGAATCTGGGAACTGCGACGGTCCTTTGCCGAACAAATCGACTTCAACCCTTTCTGCAAGAAAAACTGCTTCGGGGTTGCCCGGTTCCGGAAAGTAACCCTCAAGAAGCCGCCCGGTACGGATTCCGTACGGTAAAATGGTATAGAGGATGCTATCGGTTCTTCGCCATGAAAAAGCTTCCTACAGGAAAACATCCGTCGTGTCAATTTCGGTGGCAGGACCATTTCGACTTGAGATCATGACCTGCCGGCATAACACCGGCAACTGAAAGGAAAAAACGATGGCCCGATCCGACGTCCACCCGGCGCATCGATTTAAAGACTGGCAGGTATGGCCGGGGTCCTTTGATAACCCGGCGGCAGACGGTACCTACCATTTCCCGGAAAATCCCGGCTTGGCCATCACCCGCAAAACGCCGATCGCATCCATAGGTTCGTGCTTTGCCCGGGAGATCAGGCGCAAACTGCTCTATTTCAATTTTAACTACATCACTGAAGAAACCCACCACCCGGCTGCCGTGCATGCCAGTGCTGCCTGGGAACGCTCCTACAACACCTTTTCCATACGCCAGATCTTCGAATACACCTTCGAAGACTGGTCGCCCGATCCGCGCTGGTGGATAGCACCGAAAA
>DAOVBC010000259.1 GCA_030670715.1 Deltaproteobacteria bacterium
ATGAATCATCATGCCCTTTCAGGCACAACCAGCAATGAAAATGGGCCGGTGCCCGCAGGCATTATTCAGCAGGCGGGCGCCGGCCCATTTTCATAGAGAATATTCGGATTTGAATGGTTGATGGAACGTCCAAGATATTGACACCGTGCATAATATTCGTCATAGTGCAGCAGCAACCCTAATCAAGGAGGTGACCATGTTGAAATCAGGAACTTGTCCCAAATGTGAATCGGATGAGGTGTATTCCGGCGCAACAATCCCTCTGAAAAAAGGTCCGTTCGGCAGCAACTCCATACCGATTAGTTTGACCTCTATCGCCGCACTTGACAATTACGTCTGTACCCGGTGCGGTTACATAGAACGCTATGTATGCGATGCGGAAAAATTGACCGAAATAACCGAAAAGTGGTCTAAAGTAACCGCTGGAGAATCATCGGCTGCTGAAACAACCAAGTAAAAATTGTTTTTACATGTCGACGGCGATCGGATTGATCGGTAGTAATTGTATAGCCCGGTGCAAAGGGGAAAAAGAATGAAACTATCAGGGCGCACTCACCGTGTAAAAGGGATCAAACGCTTCGGGGTGATCACCGGAGTGCTGATGAAGCACGGTTTTGGCGAAATACTCGATCGCATATTCAGGCGCGGTGATGTGGCCATAAATGGCGAAAAAGTAAAAGCCGCCCCCTTGAAAAAAGCTTACCCTTCGTCACGGCGGATTCGCCAGGCCTTTGAGGAACTCGGGCCCAGCTTCATTAAGCTCGGGCAACTCATGAGTACCCGGGCCGATATTTTCCCTGAGGAATACATTGATGAGTTTAAAAAGCTGCAGGACCGGATTCCGCCCATCGATTTCGATGAGATTAAAAGCGTCATTGAAGAGGAACTCAAACGTCCGTTGGAAGATATTTTTAAATCTTTTCAAAAGGAATCACTGGCGGCTGCATCCGTGGCCCAGGTCCATCTGGCAGAACTTAAAAACGGGGATCGCGTGGCAGTAAAGATCATCCGACCGGGTATCCATAAAAAAATTCGCGAAGATATCGGCTTGATGTATTATTTCGCCGAAAAAATAGAAAATTCATTTGAAATCGGCCGGGTTATCGGAGCGGTCAATCTGGTCAAAGAATTTGAAAGAAATATTTACCGGGAACTGGATATGTACACCGAGGCGGGCAATATCGAAAGGTTCGCAGTAAATTTCAGGGATTCGGATGAGCTTTACATTCCAAAAGTTTACTGGGATTACACCTCGCGCTCGGTGCTGGTCATGGAACATATTAGAGGGATAAAAATGGACCAGGTCGACCAGATCATCGCCCACGGTATCGATCCCAAGGAAATCGCTCTGATCGGCCTGCGTTCATTTTCACGCCAGTTGATGGAATTCGGCCTTTTTCATGCCGATCCCCACCCGGGAAACACCATCATTATGTATGACGGGCGGGTCAGCCTGGTCGACTTCGGTATCACAGGCTATCTCGATGAAGAAACCATGATGCAGATCGCCAATATCTTTCTGGGTTATGCTGAACATGACTACCAAATGATCATGGATGCGCTTGAGGACGCGGGTATCATCGATGGTGAAACAGTCGACCTGAAAAGCTTTTGTACAGATCTCAAGGATATCAGCGAACCTTTTTACGGCAGAACCCTGCAGACGATCTCGGTAAAAGATGTCTACGACCAGATCATGCAGCTTGTATTGAAATATCAAATCCAACTGCCCCGGGACTTGCTGCTCCTTTTAAAGACTTTTATCCAGACCGAAGCGCTGGGGAAAATAATGGGCAGTGATGCCAGCCTTCTGGAAGTAACCCGGCCCTATGCCAGAAAGCTGCTTCAGCGCGGATATGATGCCCGCAAGATGATGCGCAATTTCAGGCGTGAGGTGCGCAGTTTGGGCGGATATGTGAAAATGATACCGAAGCTCATGTACGATTTGCTAAAATCGGCGAGCGGCGGAAAACATCGCCTGGAAATAAGGCATACCGGATTTGAGCAGATCGATACCAAATTTGAGAAAGGCATAAACCGTTTGACCGTCGGCATTGTCATCTCCGCCTCGCTTATTGCGGCGTCCTTGATTCTGAACTCAACACAGAAAGTCTTTGAATTTACGGTTTATTTCATGGGTCCTCAAAGGATTTCGATCACGGCACTACTGGGACTGCTCGGCTACAGTCTTGCTACCCTGCTGGGTTTCTGGCTGATTATTTCGATTTTTCGATCAGGGAAGATGTAACACCGGTCCGTTTGTTATTGCTATCCCACAAATGAGTGAGGAGATTTTTTTGTTTTCACTGGAAGAATTTCACCAGGAATACGAAACCGACACCCGGGACATTGTCATTAACGGGAAAAAATTCCAGTTTTTCGTACCCGGATCTATTGAACGATTTATCGATCCTGAAAACCCGCTGCAGGATTTTCCCCTGTGGGCTAAAATCTGGCATGCCGGAACCGTTCTGGCGGGGCACCTTAGCCAGATACCGGTCGAGACCGGAAAAAGGATGCTCGAAATAGGCTCCGGGATCGGTCTGGTTGGCATTGTCGCCGCTGACGCCGGGCACGATGTAATGGCAACCGATTACAATGCCCATGCCCTTGATTTTGTCCGGGCCAATTCGCTCCTAAACAACTGTCCGCACCTGAAAGTCAGCCGGCTGGACTGGAATAAGCCGCATTTAGAAGATGACTATGATTACATCATCGGATCCGAGGTGGTGTACCGGGAACAAGATGTGCAATTGCTGCTGAAATTATTTCATAAATATTTAAAACCCGATGGGAAAATTATCCTGGCTGAAGAAATGAGAAAGACAATTTCGGAATTCTACCGACAGATGGACCCCTTTTTCCACGTTACCATTCGCAAAAATATATTGCGATCCGACAGCGAAGAAAACCTGGTGCTTCTAATTGAGATGGAACCGCACATTTGACACCGCTTAAATTGAATACTACAATAATAACTGAGTTCTGAATTGTTTTGTTCACTTCTCAATTTTCCGGTTTATACCGCTTTCCATAATTATGTTCCGAAATACGGAATTGCGGTATAAGTGGTTGTAGAAAAAAACGTTGGAATACCGGAACGTTCTTTTGACAAACACTATATCGCGATCGGGATGACAGACCGATGGGTTGAAACTACTTCTAATCGCCGAATCAGCTTCGGGAACCGTGCCATGAAATTCCTCAAAATCTATTTCATTGTCTGTCTGGTTGTTATCTGGGCAGCAAACGCCTCGGCCGGCAAAATTTATACCTGGACGGACGCAAAGGGTGTCACCCACATAACGGAAAGCCCGCCGCCGCAGGGCGGCAAAATCGACGAGGTGATTGAATACACACCCAAGACAAAAGAAGAAGTTGACACGATTCGTGAACGGCAGCAGGAGTTCCGGGAACAGTCGCAAAACTCACAGACATTTCGAGCGGCAAAAACAGCCAGAAAGAAAGCCGATGAAGCCCGGGTCAGGGCCGAACAGGCAAAGGCCGAAGCTGATGCGGCGTTTCAGCGTTCAGAAAACTTTAAAGCCGTGGTCAGCAACACGGTTCAGCGATGGCAGCGGAATGCGGCCACCAGAAAAAAACTGGAAGCTGAAGCTTTCGAAGCACAAAAAAAGGCACAAAAAGCTGCTGAAAAAGCCGATGCTCTGGAAAAACGCGCAAAAGAGGCTGAAAAATTAGCACAGGAGGTGTTAGACCGGCAAGAAAAGGCTGCCTCAACCGAGGACCAAAAAGAAACGGTTGAATAATACCGCAAATATCAACTCTATCATTTCCCCGGATGTATACTGAAATGGACCTGTTTAAGCCACTACGAAAACCAACCCTGCTGTCGCTGGCAAAAACATGCGGTTGAGCCGCCAAGGTCAGCCCGGTCGGGCTGGGAGAGCTGCTCGCAAAACTGCCTGCCAACAGTGATCCAAATCTGCTGGTGGGTTATGAGACCCAGGATGATGCCGGGATATACCGTCTGAATGAAGATATCGCGATTATTACAACTGCCGATTTTATCACACCGCCGGTGGATGACCCGTTTCTTTTCGGCCAGATCGCGGCTGCAAATGCAATCAGCGACGTGTATGCCATGGGTGGTCGACCGATAACCTGCCTGAACCTGGTGGG
>DAOVBC010000109.1 GCA_030670715.1 Deltaproteobacteria bacterium
CCGGCAAATGCTGAAACCAGCATTAGCAAGGTAGATTGCGGCAGGTGAAAATTTGTGAGCAGGCCATTGACTACCTTAAACCGATAACCGGGGTATATAAAAAGATCACAGTTCCCTTCGCCGGCATGAATTTGTCCGCTGCTGTCGGCTGCAAACTCCAGGGTCCGGACACAGGTGGTTCCAACCGCAATGACCCGGCGCCCCTCTTTTCCGGCCCGGGTGATAATCCGGGCAGAAGTTTCCGGGATAAAATATCGCTCGGAATACATGCGGTGCTCCCGAATATCGGATACCCTTACCGGCAGAAAAGTCCCGTAACCGACATGCAGTGTCAGGCTGACGAGCTGAACACCTTTGGACTGTATTCTTGCCAGCAGCTGCTTTGTAAAATGAAGTCCGGCCGTCGGTGCCGCAACCGCCCCTTTGTGTGCAGCATACACGGTCTGGTATGAACTTCTGTCATTCACTGAGTTGTCGTCGGGATGTCGTTTGATATAAGGCGGAAGCGGCATTTCCCCAAGGGTGTAGAGCAGCTCTTCGAACTTATCCTGAAAAGTAAATTCCAGTGTGTAAACACCGTTTCGCCCTTCCAGGACTACCGCTTTTAACCGTCGATCAAATTGGATCTCACTGCCCGGCCTGGGCTGTTTTGAAGATTTTACCAGGCATTGTCCGACAAACCGCCCCCGGTCTGATCGGCTGCCGGCGTAATCCAGAAGAAGAATCTCAACTTTTCCGCCGGTTGTTTTACGTCCGTGCAGTCGTCCCGGAATAACCTCGGTATTATTTAAAACAAGAACATCCGTGGGCAAAAGAAAATCAAACAAATCGGTAAAAGCGCGATGAGCCATTTCCCCGGTATCTCGTTTTAGATACAAAAGCCGGGAACGATCCCTTCGGGCCGCCGGCTTTTGCGCAATCAGCTCTTCAGGAAGCTTGTAATCATAGTCGGAAAGAGAATACATCGGTTTTGTTGGTTCCATTGGTTTGATTGATTCCATTGGTTGCCTTGAAAACGACTACAATGCTTTGTGAACAAATAAAACCAATTCAACCAATAAAACCAACCAACTAAAGGTTATCTTTTGCCCATATACACCAACCCCAGACCGAGCACCATGAGCACCAGTCCGAATTTACGCAGAGTGCCCTCGGGCAGTTCAAGTACTTTAAGGATCCAGGCTTTCATCTTTTCAGGAAAAACGAAATACGGCAGTCCTTCAATAATCATGACCATACCGATAACGCATAAAAAAAACTCCATAATTCTTCCCAACCTCTAACATTTCAGTTCGATTATTACAGATATACTAAGGCGAGCATTATGACGATTATATCTCTACTTTGACGACCACCAGGGTGATATCGTCTTCCTGTTTCAATGGTTGACGGAAAGCCGTGACGGCATCTATGATCGCCGTGACAATTGTTTGGGCGGGCTTATCTGCATTTTCACGGATGATATGCCTGAACTTTTCTTTACCGAACATTTCCCGGCGCTGATTGCATGCCTCCCAGATGCCATCCGTTCCGATGATAAAAATCTGACCCGCTGAAATTTGCCGTTGCTGCATCTCAAAATCAACTTCCCTGAAAATGCCCAGAGGCAACCCCTGGCCGCCCAACTCGTCAAAGGTCTTCGATGCGGTGTCATAAACGAGTGCGGGATCGTGTCCGGCACGCACCCAGCTAATGGATTTACGGTTAACGTCAAACACGCTGTAAAAAAGGGTTATAAAAGAACCGGAGTCTTCAATATCCCGGACCAGCTGCACATTGGCATCGGCAAGAATCTGGCCGATATCGCCGGGCATCGCCGCCCGTTGTCGGAGAAAGGCACGGGCGGTGGTCATCAGAAGGGCGGAAGGGATCCCGTGGCCCGAAACATCTCCCACAACAACGGCCAGCCTTCCGTTGCCATACTGGGCGGTGTCGATAAAATCATAGTAGTCACCTCCGGTTTGATCACAATAAATGCTGCTGCCGGCAACGTCCAATCCCGATATTACCGGCTCACTTTTCGGTAAAAGTTTGCGCTGCACCTCCCTGGCAATTTCCAGCGATTGGCGCATCATGCGTTTTTCCTTGAGCTCGGGGCCCATCGAGTTAAAAACTTTGCCCATCATTCCAAATTCGTCCCGTGAGCGGATATCCACCCGGGTGTCGAAGTTTCCGGCAGCAAGCTGTTTTGCGCCTTCAACCAGCGCCCAAACCGGTTTGGTTACGGTACGGGAAAAAACCAGCGCCAGAACAATGATGAATATAACGAGTCCAGACAGGCCGTAACGGGTCAATTGAATCCAGGAATCTATGCGACCTTGAATAAGGGATGCGGCCTGTTGAACCGGTTTAAGAATTTCCTCATAGGGTGTAATCAGCACAAAAAATGCCTGGTTGCTGGCCTGGCCGTAAACCCAGAGGCAGTCACAGTTTTCAAAACGCATTCTGCGGATATTGCTTTTTCCGGCTTCAATATCGCCAAGCATGGCCTGAAATTCCTCTTTATCTTCAGAAACAAGCCAGTCCGGTTCAATTTGAACCCGCCAACTCCGGTGCCGAACATCCGTGTGTTCATCACGGGCAACGATGAGGGCCCCCATCTGCCCGGACTCTTTTTGTTTTGTCAGATAACTCATGAACAACCGAGAGGCCGGCGGAATATTCCTGGCCAGCAGCGGATGCTCAAGAAGGCTGCCGATAGGAACGACAATGGAGGTGACACCGGCTATTTCACCGTCGGGACGCCGCACCGGCATGGAAGCGGCAATCACGACCTGCCTTGTGACCGGATCAACAAACGGAGTGGACCATGGATGCCCGATATCCTCCAGGGCAAGCTTGAACCAGGGCTGCTGCCTTGGGTCAAACCCCCGGGGAATGCCCCCGTGACCGGGATAGGAGCTGTAAAGGCCATTTTTCAGACTGGTCGTATGCCAGAACGCTATACTTTCAAGACGCTTTGACAGCTTCTTGAGCGTCGTATTCATCTTAGACAGGCGGGCAATATCCGCCGCCGCCACTTCGCCGTCAGTGCCCGGCGCCAACTTAAAGACCTGGTTGCCAAAAGATACATTTAAAGAACCGATTTGTCCTCCCCGCCCGTAACGAAAATGGAAAGAAGATGGGAAGGCGTCGTCCGGCAGGTGGGTGCCGGCCCTGAAATCATCGGCAAAATATACCTTTGACGGCATCGGGGCATCCACACCCAGGATGGTCTCGGTCTGAAGGACCTGGGCCAGCAGCACCGCTTCGACTTGCTCGCGCCCCTTCCAGAGAACCAGAGAATAGGCGTCGGCAATAAGCTGCAGCCGGCTTTCCGCATTGCCGATAAGATTGTCATGCGTCTGGGAAATAAAAATATCTTTAACGTGCCGGACAATTCGCATGCCAAAAGTCCTCATGACAAGGATCGGAAGCAGCGATATAATCAACAGCAGGATGAGCAGTTTCCAACGATAACGCATCCTAACCCCTCCTTATATTCAGAGAAATTACATATGACCTGTATTCTATATAAAAGTGCCGCTATAGAATCCAGCTCAATTTTCGTACGTGTTCACGGGGTGCGCTCCCCCGCTTCACTCCGGTGTCTACGTGTCTGGTCATTTCAAGGACTTAGCCGCGGGGGCATTCCTGCCCCCTCCGCGTTCTCCCGCCAAAATCATGCGGGAGCCGCGGTCTCCCCCACGGCTAAGTCTTTGAAATGACGAAGCCACTGCGCCAATATCGTTACTCAGGGAAACGTACCCCGTGAACACGTACCAATTTTCAACAAAAACGGGTAAAATACGATTACCCAATTTTCAGTGATATGTCCAGGAAAGGTAATTTCACTTGTCAAAGGGTTATTAATAATAATAATTAAATATAGTAATTTTTTTTCCGTATCGCGTAATATATTATGATCATATCATGTGGAGGGGCTTGCTATGGCAACTACCGAAACTCCCATTGTCAAAAGATCACTTTTTTCCTGGATTTTTCCCGGCAATCTCAAGCTACAGGGGTCGCTGTTATTCATTATTATTTTAACGGTTGCCGCCAGACTATTGCCGCTGGAAATGCAAAGGCGTATCGTCAACGAAGCCATCAAACTAAGAAGCATCGATTTACTGCTGATTTACTGCGGCATATTTTTGGGGGCGGTTATCCTCGCCAGCGGGCTTAAATACCTGATCAACGTTCTTCAGACCCTGATCGCCCAACGCACAACGGCCAGATTAAGAAAAGGGCTGTACCGGCACATACTTAATCTGCCGCTGAATTTTTTCAGAAATACGCAACCCGGAACCGTCGTCAACGCGCTGACCAACGAACTCACGGTACCGGGGAATTTTGTGGGCATGGCGATTGCCGCACCGGTAACCAATGTTATGACCCTTCTGGCTTTTGCCGGTTATCTGTTTTGGCTCAATCCGCTATTAGCGGCCGTGTCTCTCAGCATCTATCCCCTGGTCGTTCTTCTGGTTCCGCTGCTCCAAAAAAGGGCCAACCGGGCCAATAAAAAACGCGTCGATGCTGCCCGTAAATTCTCAAGTAAAATTGCTGAATCAATTTCCGGTATTCATGAAATACAGGGTAACGGGGCATACGAATTTGAGAACCGAAAATACGCCGGTTTAGTGGACAAATTATTAAAAATTCGAATTGTCTGGAGTCTTTATCGGTTCGGGGTAAAACAGGCCAACAATTTTTTTACCGGCCTGGGTCCTTTTCTCGTTTTTCTGCTGGGCGGATACCTGACGATTAAAGGCCAATTGGAACTGGGTGCCCTGGTTGCCTTTTTATCGGCCCAGGAAAAGCTGTATAATCCCTGGAAAGAACTTATTGAATTTTATCAGGTGTACCAGGATGGCCGCGTAAACTACGACCGTACTATGGAATACTTTGATGTGGAGCCGGAGCACGAGATAGCGCCTGAGGGGCGAGACCCTCTGGAATTGGATGGCAGTCTTGAAATCAGAGATTTGAGCTTTGTCACTGAAAACGGGATCCGGTTGCTCGATGGAATAAATTTTTCCCTGAAATCCGGTGAGCATATGGCCCTGGTCGGTTTTTCCGGAAGCGGGAAAAGCACACTGGCCCTGTGTATCGGACAGCTTTACAAATATACCAGCGGACATGTGTTGATCGGAAATAGCGAGGTTTCAGATCTAACTAAAAAAGATGTGGTCAATAATGTCGGAATTGTCGCCCAGAGCCCCTTTATTTTCGAAGGCACCATCAAAGAAAATCTTCTTTATGCCTGTATCGCCGCCAACGAAGGAGACGGCAGTGGTCAAGACAAATCTCTACCCACCCTTGATGATATGATCGCGGTCCTTCATCAGGCAGGTATCTTTATCGATGTTTTGCGTTTTGGCCTGAATGCCATTTTTACCCCGGAGCAGAATAAAGAACTGATATCGAGTCTCCTGCGCGTGCGCCAAAACTTTCAACGCGGATTCGGAGAGAATCTGGCCGATTATGTTGAATTTTTTGATGAAGATAAATATCTTTACTATTCCAGTGTGGCAGAAAATCTGACCTTCGGCACGCCAACCAGAGATGCTTTCGACGTCACAAACTTACCGCAAAATGAGTATTTCCTCAGATACTTAGACGAATCTCAATTGACACGCCCCCTTCTGGGCCTGGGCGCTCAACTGGCCAGACAAACCGTTGATATATTAAGAAATCTGCCTCCCGAGGAAGTATTCTACGAGCAAAGCCCCATTGCACCGGAAGAACTGGACGAATATAAAGTATTGGTGAAACGGTTGAAAAAGACAAAACTGCATCAGCTTTCACCGCAAGACCGGTCGAAACTATTAGAGCTGACCCTGCGCTTTGTTCCTGGAATTCACAAGATGGTTTCCTTACCGGAAATCCTTGAAAACCTGATTCTGGAGGGACGCGCCCTATTCAAAGAGAAGATCTCGGCCGAGAACCCTGAAGCGTTTACGTTTTTTCAGATGTCCCAGTACATCCATTCAGAAACTATTTTGAACAATATTTTCTTTGGCAAACTGAAAACCGTATCCCCCCAGGCCCAGGATAAGATAGACACGAGTATTGTTCAGCTGCTTATCGAAGAGGATTTTTTGGAAAAGATTGTTGAAATCGGCATGGACTTTCAGGTCGGCAGCAGGGGCGATAAACTTTCAGGGGGGCAGCGCCAGAAACTGGCGATCGCCAGAGCGCTGTTAAAGAACCCGAGAATATTAATTATGGATGAAGCAACATCCGCTCTCGATAACAAATCTCAGTCCCGCATACAGAATTTGCTCGAAACCCGATGGAAAGGAAAAAGCACCCTGATCGCCGTTGTCCACCGTTTGGATATTATAAAAAACTATGACAAAGTGGCTGTCATGAAAGCGGGCAAATTAGGAGAGATCGGAACATACGACGATCTTATTGCCAGGAAAGGAATGTTATATGAACTCGAATTCGGTAAACAATAAAGGGACGCCATCCTGTGAATTTCAGGAAAATCTCGACATGTTGCGACAAATCGACTTTTTTTCTGCACTCCCACTTGAAGTCGCCAAGGTATTCGCATACCTCTGTACCCGGGAAATATTTAAAACGGGAGATTATCTGTTTCAGCAGGATGAAGATGACGGGCAGGCGTTTTATATCATTTCAGGCAAGGCCCGGCTTCTCCATAAAGAAGATGGCCAGGAGTTGATCATTCGAGATTATGAAACAGGTTCGTTTTTTGGCCGGTTAGCTTTGATGGGGAATATGCCTCGTCTTTTTTCGATGATAGCGGTAACCGATGTTACCTGTCTTACGATAACCCGGCAGAAATTTCTCAAAGCTATAAATCAATTTCCGGACCAGATGCCAAGGATCATTAAAGCGATTGTCGAAACCATACAGGCATGGGAAAAACGATTTCTGACGCATCGTACTGAGAATTGTGAAGCTTGCATGCATAAAATCGGTGTCAGTCTTGTATGAAGCGTAAAGACATGGTAATGGTTTTTTCAGGTCCCTGAAAAATTGCAAATTCGGGATTCATGCCGAGCAGAAGTGCCTGAATTTTGGGAAAATTAACCTTATGGCCAAGCAAAGGACATCATTTAAACTGAAAAACACCGCTTCCGAATTAAATACGCTATGCCGGAATTTGAAACAGTTCGGAGATTCGCTCGGATTAACAAAAAAGTGTGTTTTCCAAATAAACCTTGCCCTTGATGAACTTTTCACCAACATTGTAACGTATGCATATATGGATAACGCTGACCATTGGATTAAGTTTGCACTTTCGCTTGAAAACGGCACCATCGTCATACGCGTAGAGGACTCCGGAATCCCTTTCGATCCGGCTTCAGTCAACAAACCGAACCAGGCCAATACCGTTGAGGAGTGCCCGGTCGGCGGGTTAGGTGTTCAACTCATTAGAAAACTGGTGGATGATGTTGAGTATAGAAGGAAGGGAAATAAGAATAT
>DAOVBC010000283.1 GCA_030670715.1 Deltaproteobacteria bacterium
TGTGAGCTTCGTTCCGGTGAGGTCCAGGCGTTTTACCCCGGCTTTTATGGCAAACACTTTGAGCATAATTTTCAAAAGCAGGTTTGCCGCTTCCTCGGGCATCACTCCGTAACGATCCGTCAGTTCGGTTTTATACTCTGAGATCTCACTGACCTCTGTCATCCTGGCAAGACGGCGGTATGCCGCAAGCCGCTGATCGATATCCGGAATATACGACTCGGGAAAAAATGTCGACAACTGGATGTTGATTTCCGGTGACAGGGCTTCAAGGACCGGTTCGCCTTTTAGTTCTGCAATGGCATTTTCCATGAGCCCGAGAAACATCTCGTATCCAACCGCAGCAATATGGCCTGATTGCGAGGCGCCGAGGATGCTCCCGCCGCCCCTGATTTGCAGATCACTCATTGCAATTTGAAACCCGGATCCCAGGTCGCTGTGCTCCATTAATACCTTCAGACGTTTTTGTGCATCTTTTCCCAGCATGGACTCATGGGGTATAAACAGATAGGCATAGGCCTGTTCGTCTGATCGCCCGACCCGTCCCCGCAATTGATATATCTGGGCCAATCCGAATCTGTCGGCCCGGTTTACTAAAATGGTGTTGGCCGCGGGAATATCGAGCCCCGATTCTACGATGGTGGTACACACCAGCAGGTCGATTTCCTTACTCAGAAACCGAAGCATCACCCGCTCCAGATCATCTTCATCAAGCCGGCCGTGGGCAATGTCCAGCCTGACCTCGGGCACCAGAGTTTGCAGCTTACTTGAAATCCTGCCGATACTCTCAATGTTGTTATGGATAAAGAAAATCTGCCCCTTGCGCCTCAATTCCTTTCGAATCGCTTCCGCAACGACGGCTTCATCAAATTCCGAAATATAGGTAACAATCGCCCGGCGATACTCGGGTGGGGTTGAAATAACGCTGATGTCGCGTATTCCCATTAAAGACAGGTGCAGGGTTCTGGGTATCGGCGTTGCCGTCAGGGTCAGAACATCGACTGTCCGGCGAAACCTTTTTAATTTTTCCTTGTGTTTAACCCCGAACCGCTGCTCTTCATCCAGAACAAGAAGACCAAGATCTTTAAACGCCACATCCCTGGAAAGCAGCCGGTGGGTTCCGATAACGATATCGATTTTACCGTCCCTCAAATCCTTAATGATGTTACGCTGCATCCGTGCAGAACGAAATCTGCTCAGACAGGCGAGACGCACCGGAAAACGTTCAAACCTTTCAGAAAAAGTGGTAAAGTGCTGTTCAGCCAGAACGGTTGTCGGAACCAGAACGGCCACCTGTTTTCCATTGTATACAGCCACGAAGGATGCGCGCAGAGCCACTTCGGTCTTTCCGTAGCCCACATCACCACAGACCAGCCGGTCCATGGAAACCGGTTGCGCCATATCCTGCAGGACATCGGCGATCACCTTGACCTGGTCGGCAGTCTCGTCAAAGAGAAAACCGGCCTCAAATTCACGCACGTCCTCTTCCATCGGGTCGAACACAAACCCTTTACTGACTTTACGGGCTGCATATAATTGGAGCAAACCCCCGGCCAGTTTTTCCGCTGATTTTTTCACCCTGTTTTTGACCCGGTCCCAGGATTTCCCCCCCATCTTGTCCAGCACAGGAGAAACACCTTCAATCCCCATATACTTCTGAACCATGTTCATGCGATCAACCGGAAGATACAGTTTGTCTTCATCTTTGTAGCGGACCAGGAGATAATCGTTGGCGGTGCCGTTCAGGTTCAGCTTCACCAAGCCGTCGTATCGACCGATACCGTGATCAATGTGAACGATGAAATCTCCTTTTTTCAGGTCTTCAATTGCGATCAGCTCCGCTCGAGCCGCTGGTTTCGGTTTTGTCCGTCTGCGGTGCCTGGTGCCGAACACTTCATCTTCGGTGATAACGGCAAGGGCTGCATCCGGCCAGACAAAACCTTCCGGCACCCTGCCTGAAACGGCGATGACATTGCCTTTGTTGGCCTCGATATCCGGTACCCCGTCTTTGAACAGCAACCGGATACCGTAAGGCACGAACAGTGACTTCAACCGCTGCGCGCTGGCCCTGGAACGGCAAACAACAATCGTGACGCATCCTGCCCGCAAATTATCATTGATCCAGTCAGCCAGCGGTAAAAGCAGATTTTCCTTCGGACGCGGATCTTTCAATTTTGAACGAATGTCAATATTGTCTTTCAAGACAACACGGCACAGGCTCACCGGGCCCATTCCCGCAGGCTCGGACAACATCACGGGAAGCGACCGGAACCTTAAAGGCATTTTTTCTGCCAGAATCTGCTGGACCCGGCTCCAGCTTAGATACCCCCGCTCGGGCTCTACGCAAAGGCGTCCTTTTTCACAGGCTTCAGAATAATTTGCATAAATTCTTTCCTGCGCTTCTACGGCCGCTTTTTCAAGAGCCTCGGATTCAGTCTGAATAAAAAGGGCGGTGTCCGGGACATAGTCAAAGACCGTGTTCAGTCCCGGGTAAATCAAAGGAATCAAGCTTTCAACTCCCGGAAAAACTCCTTCCCGTTTGATACGATCAACTATTTCCCGGACCGGCTTTGCCGGTAATTCAAGCCCGGTTGCCTGTTGCCGGACACGACCGACAACCTCCACAATGCTTTCTTTCTTAAGTATGGCTTCTTTGGCCGGTATAATGACGGCTTCGCTGGCACTTCTAATTTTCCGCTGGGTTGCAGCAGAAAAGAATCGGATCGCATCTACCATGTCCCCGAAAAATTCAATCCTCACAGGATCAGGGTACATGGGTGAAAAAATATCCAGAATCCCGCCGCGGACGCAAAAGTCCCCGGGTTCCTCAACAATAGTGGTACGGTTATAGCCGCCGGCGATTAATTTTTCGATCAGCCTGTCGCGCTCGCATTCTTCACCGGTCATGATCAGTTCAGCGTAAGCGTTGATTTCCTCTCGCGGAATCACTTTCTGCAGCAACGCTTCGGCCGTCGTGATGATAATTTGCGGAGAGTCATCGGACATCAATCGGTACAGTGTCCCGATGCGCCTTGCGGCGGTTTCATTGTGATAGGCAATAAAC
This sequence comes from Deltaproteobacteria bacterium, assembly GCA_030670715.1. Taxonomy (GTDB): domain Bacteria; phylum Desulfobacterota; class Desulfobacteria; order Desulfobacterales; family SG8-13; genus DAOVBC01. The sequence goes on from DAOVBC010000283.1 coordinate 3,062, forward strand.
TTATACGGCAGGATGTTGTAAGGGGGAAAGTGCAACGGCCGCGAAACCGAATCAGGTAAAAAAAAGTGAAGATTTTCATCCAGAGTTTCTGCCGATTTTTGTGTCGGAACGATTATAAATATGGATGACCCGATCTCCCGGTGCAGCCTGGACACTAAAAACGCCACGGCAGACAGCGGCATACCGACACAGTCGATACCGTTTTGTCTTTCGCGAACCTTTTTGATAAGGCTTCGAAGCGATAATTTCTCTTGATTTTGGCTCATAAACAAAGTAGTTAACTGTGACCTTGATAGTTCATTAACTCATGATTTGCACCCATCTTTCAACCGGAGCTTATAACAATTTATACGCTAAGGTGAAAGAATTGAGCGGATTTTAACAGATCATGTCTTTCTCTGAAAGACGAATTGTGAACTGTTACGTGTTCATATTAACCCGCAACCCCCGCCCGACTCGCCTGAGCGGCTCGCGACCCACTCGACTCCCGCCCGCCTCGCCTCGCGGCCCGCGTGGCGGGCAGGCGAAACGCGCAACCCGCAACATTTTTCAAAACAGCGCCGACGTAGCTCAGTTGGTAGAGCAGCTGATTCGTAATCAGCAGGTAGGCGGTTCGAATCCGCCCGTCGGCTCCATTTTTAAAAGGGGGATTTGCCGTTTGGCGAATCCCCTTTTTTTCAATTTT
>DAOVBC010000318.1 GCA_030670715.1 Deltaproteobacteria bacterium
ATAAAGGAGGGAAAATCCCTCCTTTATATTGTTAATGGTAAGATTCGGATGAAATGTATTTTTTCAGACCGTATCAGATTGCCTCAAAAGCAATTACACGTGTCCGCCCAACCAGCCCGGCGGCGCAGTCCTGGATTTAGCCCAGGGTACTTCCGTATAGAAGTCTGGAACGTCCACTGATGCCGAGGCAATTTCGGCCTGGCGCTCTTTCTCACCTTCAAAGACGCGATCCCGGCATTCACCCTCGCATTCACCGCTTATATCTCTTTTTGGCATATTTTTCATTGTTCATCCCTCTTGAAATATCTTTATTTATTATGGTTGTCTCGCTCATGTTGAGCGCTATATCAAAAACTGTGTATCAATTTAGAAAAATCAATACCTAAGTTTCGGTAAAGATGATGACAATTGAACGGTTTTCGGTTTTTTTCATGAACCGTTATTGCCTTGCGGCCACAACTAATAATGAAACACCTTGTCTTTTACACGAATTAAATCGTAGTTATCCTTTTCAAATACATATTTTCTATGAGACACCGACCGCAGGGAGGTGTTTCATAGAAAATATTCAGGTTAAACAGTCTTGACACTGTGTGGCATTTTTTATAACGAATAGGCTGTTCTGAATATCCCACCTTTTTCCCCATACTGTTCATGGAGAACGTTACATAATGAATCGGCGAACCTTTTTGAAGATTGTCGGCATGGGCAGCATATCGGTTGCCTCCGGCTGCTCGCCTGCGCCTCCCGATTCACCCAGGCCGCATAAGACCCTGTTTTCTCTGGTAGAGGCGCCCGACGACATGGTAATCGGAGAGCCCGGCTGGTACGCATCCACCTGCCGGGAGTGCCCGGCCGGCTGCGGGGTGCTGGCCAAAAACCGTGAAGGCCGGGTGATCAAAGTTGAAGGCAACCCCCTGCACCCGATTAACCGGGGAAAGCTGTGTATGCGAGGGCAGGCCGCTCTGCAGGGTGTATACAACCCGGATCGGATAAAAACCCCTCTGGTGAAAAATGAGAACGGCTGGCGGTCGATCACCTATCCGGAAGCCGTAAAACTGCTGCAGCGTATAACTGAAAAAGCCGCCGGTGCCGGCAAGGGCCGGCTTCGAATGGCCACGGAGGTGGTGGGGGAAACCCTCTTAAAGCTGTTTTCCGAATCCCTTGGACAATGGGGCTCCAAAGGCTTGCTGGTGTTTGAGCCTTTTGCATATGAGTCGCTGAAAGCGGCCAACGATATCGTTTTCGGTGTAAAAGGCCTACCGTCTTACCGCATGGAAGAGGCCGATGTGCTCGTATCATTCGGGGCCGACTTTCTGGAAACCTGGCTCTCGCCGGTGGAGTACGCCCGCAAATTCAAGGCTATGCACGCCCTGCACGATGGCGGCAAAGGCAGATTATTTCACATCGGTTCATACCAGTCATTGACCTGCGCCAACGCCGACATCTGGCTGGCCTGCCGTCCCGGTAGTGAAGCCGCTTTTGCGCTGGGACTGATGAACGAAGCCCTTCACCTCGGCCGCCATTCCGGTTTGCCCCGAAGCCTGCGTCACGAGCTGGAAAATACCGCCGCACCTTTCAGCAAAGAAAAGGTGGCGCAAATGACCGGTATTTCGGTATATCAGTTTGAAAAAGTGGCTCAAGCGCTGATTCGATCAAAGAAGCCCCTCATACTCGGAACGGGCATTGCCACCGGGCCGAATGCGCTTCAAACCGACATCACTGTTAATTATTTAAACCTGATTCTGGACCCGAACCTGCGGCTGTTTGATTTTGAAAGCCGGCATCGGGTTGAAATTGCCGGCAGTCGGTCAGAAGCGCTGCAATTTTTCAATGCCCTGGAAGATGACGCAGTGGATTTGCTGCTGCTCAACAATGTCAATCCGGTCTATGCCATGCCGCCCGGCAGCGAGGTCCGGAGGGTTCTTGAAAAAGAGTCCCTTTTTATCGTTTCGTTCAGCAATTTTATGGATGAAACTACGCAGCTGGCAGATTTGATCCTGCCCGTAAAGCTATCCCTGGAAACATGGGATGAGTACGGTGGAAAGTCGGGACTTGTTTCCACCCTGCAGCCGGCCATGGGAAGGCTTACGGCAGCCCCGTATATCGGCGATCTGTTCTTAAGGGCAGCATTCGACAAGCGGAGCAGGAGCGATCATTACAAAAGCTATCTGGTATCCGGCCTGATTTCGAAAAAGCGCATAAAAGATGAAGCAGGGTGGGTGCAAACTCTCCAGCGAGGCGGTATTTTTGACAAGACGGAATCGAAAGCCAAAAAAGGCAAGAAAAAAACCTGGAAGGTACGCATCGGCCAGAGGAAGAACTTGCGGATGCATCCGTCGGATCCGGTGACATCCGGGATGATATTGCTGGCAGTGCCTTCCATTCGTTTGTTCGACGGCAGGGGGGCCAACCGCCCCTGGCTTTGCGAGGTCCCGGATCCTCTCAGCCGGGTTGCATGGCAAACTCCGGTTCTGGCCCATCCTGAAACACTCAAAACCAAGGGGCTGCAGCAGGGTGACGTGGTCCGGATCAAAAGCGCGGCGGGTCAGGTAGAAGCACCGGTTTACGAAACCCGCGGTGTTACTCCC
>DAOVBC010000147.1 GCA_030670715.1 Deltaproteobacteria bacterium
CTTGAATTCCGAAAAGCCGGAAAATCCAAGACCATTGACAAATCGTATCACCGTTGCCTCGGAAACGTTTGACTGGGCCGCAATTTGGGTGGCATTCAGAAGAATCGCTTGATTCAAATTGTGAAAGAGGTAATCGGCAACTTTCCGTTGGCTGGGAGGAAGGGTCTTGTATTTTGCCGAGATTTGTTGAAAGAGTTCTTCCATAACCACTAACGTATTGAGGGAAAATATTCATATATAAAAATAATGATGAATTAATTTCACAATTACTGTTTTTTGTCAAGCGAATAACTAAATTATTGAGTTAATTTCAAAAAAAATTTAATCTTGGCAAACAGATGAATATAATATAATTTATGTTACATTCGAGATAGATGCAGAAGATGTCCGGATACCCAGATACTTGAGAGGTCGGGGAGTTTCTATCGCTAAACCTCGGTTAGAGCGGAATGGGTTATCTGCACATTAGTGGGCACTGTTTGAATGCTTTAGGGATCGTTACGAAAGAACAGCAGGATATTCAATATTCAATGAGCGCTGCAATCGTTGTGACGCTCCTAACCTATTGATTTAATGCCCTTTATCTGTTATTTCGTTACGAACCCTTGGGCATGAGTTTGCCCGCTGATGTGCGGATAATTCATGGAGCTCTCATCTCAAAAAATTCCCCGACCCCTCAGGTAATTAGGCAACCGAGAAGGAAGATATCATTTCAAGATGATGTAAAAAAACCGGATGGATGGTAACCCATGATGAAAAAAACCATGCTGTTTATCTGTTTGATTTTCCAATTCCTTGCCTCTCCTTATTTTACATCCGCTGAAACGGATTCTCAGATAAATATCGCCATAAAAGAATTCCCCCCCTTTGTTTTCAAGGAGTTAAAGGGCTTCTGTATTGATATGGCCAAGGTCATTTGTAAAAAAAACAACCTGACTCCGAAATTTGTCAGATATCATAGTGTCCCTGAAGTGCTTAAGGCGGTGGAATCCGAAGAATGTCATATTGGTTTTTCCGGCATCACAATTACGGCGGACCGGGAGAAGCGGGTTGATTTTTCGCAACCATTTTTTGATTCCGGGCTATCCATTGCCGTGAGGGCAGAACCGTCTAGCGGTCTTACCGGCCTATATATTATCGTGCTGAAATTGATCGGATATTCGGCTATTCTGTTTTTTATCGCGCTTACTGTCGTTGCGCATATTATATGGTTTATCGAAAAAAATGACAGGGATCCCAAAGGCTTTCCTACTAACTACAGCAAAGGCATTTCGGATGCATACTGGTGGTCGGTGGTCACAATGACGACCGTGGGATATGGGGATAAGTGCCCGAAAAAGGTGAGCGGCAGGATTATTGCGGGCATCTGGATGATCATCGGCATCATGTGGTTTGCCGGCTTTACCGCCACCCTCTCATCTGCATTAACGGTTGATAAGATTGAACACGGAGAGGTTAAAGACTTGTCGGATCTCCAAAATAAATATGTTGCGGTGATCAGGGGTACCACCAGTGAAAATTATCTTCGCTTCCATAATGTAAAGATACTGCTGGCCGATAATTTAGATGATCTAATCGGCAATTTAAAGAATCAAAATGCAGATGCCGTTGTTTACGATGCCCCGGCGCTGATGTATATTTCTAAAAACGACCCATCTATTAAAGTGGTGGGAGAGATGTTTGATAAGCAACGGTACGGGGTTGTCTTCCCTCAAAACGGGAATCCTTATTACAAAGAAGTATTTAACATCGCCATTATCGATATGCAAAAAACCGGGGAGTACCAGAAAATTTATAACAAATGGTTTTAATCTGAATACAGGATCAAAAAGCTCATTTTACTAAATAACTCAAGTTTCGCACACCTTTTTCAAACCGCAGCATTGAATAGCGAAGCGTTGAGCCCAACTGAAGGTGTAAACCGGGCCACGCAGGCCATTTTCTTACAGCCGATATGAATTTATACCCAGGCGGAGTGGTCCCATATGAGGGATGGGGCCAAAGGTTGGTTAAGCTCAATAATAGCGTGCAATTCATCCCCCATATGGGACCACTGAGATACGAGGGCGAAATCGAGTAACATATCGGCTTCCAGAAAATACCCTGCGCAACCCGTTTCACATCCGATTTTATACTACAGGCCTCAACCGCAGTGGATTTTTTACGAAAAAAGTGTGCGAAACTCGAGTAAATAAAAAACAGCATTGAAGCGCAGTGAAAATGTTTATGAAATATTCGGAATCGGTGCGGGTTCCAGGACCAGGGTCCCTTCGCTGTGCCGCTCGAGATCAGCGCGATTGATCCACACCGGATGGTATCGGCCATTCAGATAGAGGCCAACCTGGTCTTTATAGTGGGGGCTTCCGAGCAGCCCGGACTGGCCCGTGGGAAGAACGTGCAGGGCGGCGGCCGGGTCTGACATATCGACAATCATTCTCTGGGAGGCGCCAACCAGAACGTTAAAAGGTTTTGTGTAATCGTACTGTTTTTTATTTATTGTCAAATGGTTGCCCGGCACCGGATACGGGCCGAGATTGAAAATATGGTTTAGCGGCTTTCTTTTGCTGAATGTATGGGCGAATGTCAGCGTGTGCAGCCGGCCCCAGGTCCAGCCGGCCATGTCGGCACCAAAGGTATCTTCGAGCTGATCCACCGCCTGGCGCAGGCTTTGTTCGATAATGTTCTCCATTGTCTCCGGATCGGGCGTATCAACGTTATCTATCCAGGCGGAGTGATTTGTTCGCAGCATCTTCCTCAACGCCCGCGGAGCAAAGATGATGAGTTCCAGGTATCGGTGAAAGAGGTCCTGGCCGAGCTCGTCTTTAAATATATTTTCCAGAAGCTTGAGATAGCTCATTTCAAAGATACAGGCTGCAGTGCTATTTGCAGTCATCCTGTATTCCCAGCCCTCGAAGACGTCTTGCAGTTTTACTGCAAGCGTACCGGTCAATCGGGTTTTTATGACACGAATGAATTCCGGAACGATTTCAGCTGCCAGCGGGCAGTAGACATCTGATTGTATTTTCTGGATGTCATGGATCGACAATCTCTTTTTTCGCATAAGAAGTTGCCGGATGCGGCTGATCCTGTCGGCGGGTTCCCAGTAGTTGCCGATTGCAAATGGATAGGAATTCCCGCTCACTTTGTTGTTAGCGGTGGCGATATAGCCCCGTTCCGGGTTGATCATGTGCGGCTTTTTTTCAAAAGGCACATAGCCCTGCCATTCGTATTCCGGGGTCCAGCCGGGCACCGGCAGCAGTCCGTTGCCCTTGCGGCGAATGGGTATGGCGGCACAGCACCAGTAACCGATGTTGCCGCTGCTGTCCGCGAAGACAAAATTCTGTCCCGGTGCTTCCCACCGCCTGAGGGCCTGGATGACAGCATTTATATTTTCCGCTTTTAAAATTAGATAGCTTGACTTCAGCGGTTTTTCGACATCATTAGCGGCCCAGCGGGATGAAATCGCACGGTTTTTTGATATTTTAATTGACCCCGGGACGATCGGTCCGTGGCGTGTGATAAGAATTTCAACTTCCACCGGATCCTTTCCCTTGACCTCAATGACCTGCCGATCGGATGTCATGTCCTCCCACTGACCTCGATACCGGTACTGATGCGGATTTTCAGGATTGAGTTTTTCAATGTAAAAATCGACATCGTCGACCATGACATTGGTTACACCCCACGCAACATGGCGGTTGTGGCCCACGGAAACGGCCGGAAGACCGGGTATCACAAAGCCGGCCGCATCCACAGAAGGGCAGACCAGATGTACCTCCCACCATATAGACGGATTGGTCAGGCTCAGGTGCGTATCGTTGGCAAGGAGCGGTTTGCCGGTAACCGACTTTTTTCCCGAAACGACCCAGTTGTTGCTGGCGGGTGACGGCAGTATGCCGGCAATCTGTTCCACCACCTGGGCAGCTTCTGCGGGGCGGACAGCGTCACCCGAAATAATTTGACTTTCTTCAGGAACTATCAGGTCGCTGTCGTCATAATCGGCCGGAAAAGCTTCTTTAAACTTTTCTTCACCGACTTTTTCCAAAATATCCGCCGCCGTTAAATCCACCTTCCATCCGAAACTCAATCCCCAGTTAAGAACGCGGAAGATGGCACTGATGTCATCAACATCCCACGGTTCGGGACGGTGGCGAAGCAATTTGAATTCAAGCGGCAACCGGTTATTGCGGTTTTTCAGGTAAGCATTTATGCCCTGTATATAGGCCCGGGGGATAAAAGAAAGGTCGGCCGGATATCCGCTGTGTTCCTTTTCTGCACCGGCAGAGAGCATCCGGAAGTACCGGTCGACGTCAACCAGTTTTTCACCGAATAATTCCGATAGTCTTCCGTGACCCAGTCGGCGCAGCAATTCCATTTGCCAGAGACGATCCTGGGCGGTGGCATACCCCATGGCAAAGTAAAGATCAGCCTCGTTGCGCGCATAAATATGCGGTATGCCATAGGTGTCTCTTATGATCTCGACTTTTTCGCTTATGCCGGCAAGCGTGACGGTTCCTGATATCTGCGGCAGGCTTCGTTTTATCGTCCACTGAAACCACAGGAACCCCGCCGCGGACGCCATGATGAAGATACCGAGCAGGCCGACACCGGTTAATATAATCTGTTTTTTGTACTTATTTTTCATGAAGGTTTTAACCGGCACAGAATGTTTGCACGCTTTATAAGTGGGCAGATACTAAATATCCACTAATTGGAGGATGGATAAATAGAATGATCAAATTCAATGATCCAGTATCCAGTATCGAGTATCCAGGATCGGTTAACCAGTTTGGCGAGTTGCTTTCCAGCCAGCAGGAATAACCATCAAAATATCCAGGATAGGATGGCCATCCGATTCTACTATTTTCGAAATGGTTCCGCCTTGACCCCATACCGGCGCATGATCTGCTGCAACGCCTGACGTTCAAGCCCGCACTGACGGGCCGCCCGGGATACGTTACCTTTATTCTCGGTCAGCAGGTTTGAAATATATTCGAGGTTGAATTGCACGAGGGTTTGTTCTTTGGCCTTTTTGTAAGGTAAATCAATAAATGAATTATAAAAAGTACTTTCGGTTTTTTGTTTTTTATTCAGGTCCACATTCTGCAGGCGAATTTCCGCGGTCTTTGAAAACAGTATGCCCCGCATGATAATATTTTCCAGTTCCCTGACGTTGCCTTCCCACGGTTGCCTCATAAACACTTCCATTAATTCCGGGGACAGTTTTTTTAACGGCTGGTTCAATTTGGCGCAGTGTTTCTCCAGCAGATAATTGGCAATGATCGGGATGTCTTCCGGGTGTTCTCTCAGCGGAGGCAGTTTGATGGGCAGCACATTCAAGCGATAGTAGAAATCGTCCCTGAATTCTCCTTTTTTTATCTTCTCTTCCAGGGTCTGATTGGTAGAGGCGATAATGCGTACATCCACCGCAATCGACTTGGTGTCCCCCAGTGGTTTGATTTCTTTTTCCTGCAGCACCCGCAGCAATTTGGTTTGAATTGTCGGGCTGACATCGCCGATTTCATCTAAAAAAATAGATCCTCGTTGGGCTTCCTGAAACAGGCCGATTTTATTCTGCGATGCATGGGTAAAAGCGCCTTTTTTGTAACCGAACAGTTCACTTTCCAGGATGTTCTCAGGGACAGTGGGGCAGCTGACCGCCACAAACGGCTTATTGCTGCGGTTGCTCAGGTTGTGGACCGCCCTTGCCACAAGTTCTTTTCCGGTGCCTGACTCGCCGGTGATCAGCACGGTCAAATCCGTTTTAGCGACCATCAGGATTGTTTCATAAACCCGGTTCATGGCGGCGCTTTTCCCGACGATATTCTGAAACGCTCTACTATCCCGACATTCTATCTGCAGTCTTATATTTTCCTTCAGAAGCTCACTTCTTTCCAGGGCCTTTTCCAGACGCACGATGAGCGCGTCATGGTCAAACGGCTTGGTGACAAAGTCATAGGCGCCGTTGCGCATTGCCTGAACAGCCATATCCACCGTACCGTATGCCGTCATCATCACCCCGGTGATATTCGAATTTTCCCGTTTGATCAGTTCCAGAAGTTCCAGGCCGTCCATCTCCGGCATTTTTATGTCCGCCAGAACCAGGTCAAATTGATCCCGTGAAAGAATCTGCAGGGCCTCTTTGCCCGAGGATGCCGTTTCAATCCGGCAGTCCAGATCAGGCTCCAGGCTGCGTTTCAACAGCTGCAGCATATCACGTTCATCATCAACGATTAGAATGGATTTCGGCATCGG
>DAOVBC010000208.1 GCA_030670715.1 Deltaproteobacteria bacterium
AACATCGAGTATCGACCAGCGAACCCGTAACCCGCAACCCCCGCCCGCCTCGCCTGAGCGGCTCGCGATGGCGGGCAGGCGTAACCCAACGAACCCAACAAGCCCAACGAACTCAATGAACCCAACGAACTCAATGAACCCAACGAGCCCAACGAGCCCAATGAACACATTCTCTGTGCACTCTGTGTGCTCTGTGGTGAATATTTAAAATTCATGACCCGACACACTCAATACTCCCGCCATAAACGGCCTGCCGGTCGACACCGGGGAAACATCACGAAAAAATCAAGGGTCCAACGGATCAGGCCCGGGGCGGATGCGAAGTTAAAAAAGGTCTTTGCCTCCATCGGTGTTCCGGCCCGCAAACCATTTCAGCCCGATCCTTTCCAGGTTGAGGCGGTCGAAGCTGTCAAAACGTCCGATTGCCTGGTCACGGCGCCTACCGGGGCCGGAAAAACCTGGATTGCTCTGCAGGCCATCGCCCGCTTACGCGAAACCGGTCAAAGGGCGTGGTATGCTTCTCCGCTAAAAGCCCTGTCCAATGCAAAACACGCCGAGTTCTCAAAGATTTTTGGGATCGATCAGGTCGGTATCCTGACCGGCGACCGAAAAGAGAACCCTGCTGCGCCGATAATAGTCGGCACAACCGAAATACTGCGCAATCACCTCTACGATGCCATGCATCTGGGGGAGAGCTTAAATACCGACCTGGTCATCCTTGACGAAGCCCATTTCCTGGGCGATGAAGAACGCGGAGTGGTCTGGGAAGAAATTATGATATATCTCCCTTCCAGGATTCCGCTTCTGCTGCTGTCGGCCACCATCGGAAACGCCCACCAGATTGCAGACTGGCTGTCCGGCATCCGCTCCCGCGCCTGTAATGTCGTTACCGAAACCGAGAGACCGGTACCGCTGTATCCGCTATTTTTTCATCCAACCGGCACTATTTTACCGCTGGTTGCCCGACCTGCTTCCAGGGGGAAAACCAGACTCTACAAAAAGGTCATTGAATACGTTCAGGCACGGCGGGCACCGTTGATTGCTCCACCGGGCAGGCTGCCGCCGTTCGGGGATATTTTGGGGGTACTGAAAAAATATCGCCTTGTCCCGGCAATATTTTTCCTGAAATCCCGTGCGGATTGTGACAAAGCTCTGGAGCTTTGCCTGGGTCATCAATTCCTTGATCCGGACCGGCAGGAAAGGATGAGCCGGCGAATTGAACAGCTCGTTTCCCGGAGCCCGCACATTGCCCGTCACCGTCAGCGCAAGCATCTGGAACATCTGGCAGTGGGTTCCCACCACAGCGGGCAATTGCCGGCCTGGAAGCTGGTGCTTGAAACTCTGATGACTGAAGGGCTGCTTGATGCGGTTTTTGCCACCTCCACAGTGGCAGCCGGTGTGAACTTTCCGGCCAGGACGGTGATATTATTCAACTCGGACAGGTTTAACGGAATTGACTTTCTACCGCTCACCCCGACTGAATTTCACCAGATGACCGGCAGGGCGGGCCGCCGCGGAATGGATAAAATCGGATTCGCAGTAACGGTGCCCGGAAAATTTATGGATATCAAATTAACGGCAAAACTGCTGACCGCGCCGCCTTCGGATGTCATCAGCCGGATCAGGATCAATTTTTCCATGGTTTTGAATCTGCTCCTGTCCCATACGCCGCAGCAGGTTGAGGAACTTCTCAACAGGTCCTTCGCAACATATCAGTTAATGCACTCCCGTTCAAAACGGCGCTCACGAAAACGCGACAAATTTGACCCGAAATTTTTATGGCGGGATTTTTTACGTCATATGAAATTTCTTCAGGAAAACAACTATGTCCGCAAAGACGGCACGCTCACGGAAGACGGGACATGGACGTCTCAACTGCGGGTTGACCAGCCGCTGCTCATCGCTGAAGCATTCAGGCGGGGGGCCTTTCCGGAAGCGGAGCCGGCACTGATGGCGGCGATTGTATCTTGCTTTGTTTTTGAACGGGAATCCGATGATCGGATTGAAAAGGTGTTCCTTCCCAAAATACTACGCGCCGCGTTTATGAAACTCCGGAATGAACTCACCCCTTTTGCCCGACAGATTATATCCCGAGGGTTTATTGCAAGGCCCCTTTACCTGCGCCCGGCGGCTGCAATTTACTCCTGGGCGAACGGTCAATCGTGGGAAACAGCCCTGACGGTTGCTGAAATGGAGGAAGGGATTTTCGCCTCCCTGATACTCCGAACCATCGACAATTTAAGACACATCAAAGCGCTTGGCGAAATTTTCCCCGGTGCCGGCGAATCCGCCGCCGCAGCGATCGATCTCATACTGAGGGATCCGGTGGCAGGGGCGTGGTAGAAATGATACTGGATACTCGATACTCGATGGGGGGCACCTTTGGTGCCGATACAAAATACTGAATAGTTGAGTTTGTTGGGTTTGTTGGGTTTATTGGGTTTATTGAGTTTGTTGGGTTGATTAAAAAGGGTGGAATCCGCTTTTAACTTTAGGCATTTTAGGCAATTTAGTGCATTTTAGGCATTTATTTTACTTTAGGCATTTTAGTGCATTTTAGGCATTTTAGGCATTTCTTTTACTTATTTATCAAGGATCTCTCTAATCTTCAGCGACAAATCCCGCAGCTTGAATGGTTTCTGGATGAAGCCGTCACATCCGCGATCCAGAATTTCCGTTGCCTGACTGCTGAGGCTGTAACCGCTGCACAGCAGAACCCGTATGTTCGGATCGACGTTTCTGAGCTGATCAAATGTTTCTCCTCCGCTCAAGTCCGGCATAATCATGTCCAGGATCACCATGTCGATGTCTCCCTGATTACTCCTGTAAATTTCAACGGCCTCTTTGCCGCTAAGAGCTGAAAAAACAGTGTATCCTAAAGCTTTGAGAATCTCCTCCCCCACCTCAATAATCATCTGCTCGTCATCAACAAGAAGAATGGTTTCATCACCTTTAAACACCTCTGCAAAGGGTTCAACTTCATCGACAACTTTTTTTTCTGAAGCCGGTAAATAAATATAAAATGTGGCGCCCCTGCTCTGCACACTTTCCACTTCGATAAAACCGCCGTGATTTTTTATGATGCCGTACGCCGAGGCCAGGCCCAACCCGGTTCCCCGGCCCATTTCCTTGGTTGTGAAAAACGGCTCGAAGACCCTTTGCTGGGTGGCTTTATCCATGCCAACGCCCGTGTCGGTGATCGATATTCGTACATAAGGTCCCATATCGATTTGGTACGGCTTCACAAAGGTTTCATCAATGGTGACATTCTCGGTTTCCAAGTAAAGATCCCCGCCGCCGGACATGGCATGCCAGGAGTTGACAAAGAGGTTCAGGAGAACCTGCTCAATCTGGGACTGGTCAACTTCGACATTCCATACCGGCTTGAGTTCCCCGGTGTGAATATTGATCTCTTTTTTGGCGCGTCCGAATATCATAGCGGTTTTCTTGAGGAGATCATTCAGATCGGTGATTTTTACCTCATATTTCCCCCCCCTGGCAAAGCCCAACAGCTGTTTGGTTAGCGCCGCGCCACTTTCGACATACCTTTCGATGCTTTTGACTTTTTCGTAGTAGGGGTGCTTTGGATCCATTTTCAAAAGCATCAAAGACGCATTCCCCTGCATGCCCATGAGGATGTTGTTGAAGTCATGGGCAATACCGCCGGCCAGATTACCGATGGCCTCCATTTTCTGAGCCTGCTGAAGCTGGCTCTCCAACTTCTTTTTTTCAGCTTCAGCTTCAAATTTTTCAGAAACATCCCGGGCAACGCCGCGGAATCCCACCTGCTTGCCTTCCTTATCGCGCATCAGGTAAGCAGATAGTTCGATCGTAACCGTTGAGCCGTCTTTGCGGATCATTTCAAAGTCCGTGATTTTCGACGGCTCACCGGTAATATAGACCTGATTAATGATATTATACATTTTTTTGGCATTACCGGGAGAGGTGTATTTGCGGTTGTTCATCCCGTATAATTCTTCGCGCGAGTACCCCAGGATGTTGCACACGGAATTGTTGAAAAAAGTGAAATTCCCCTTCAGATCAACCTCGAAAAAGCCTTCGTCGATATTTTCAATGATCAGCCGGTATTTCTCATCCTGCTCCCGTAATTTTTCATACGCCAGCCGGCGCTTGTTGAGGGTGTACTGAACGTGGGAACCGAATATCATGAGAATACAGAGCACCAGCAGCCGTGTCCAGATCTCAAAAATATCCGGCCCGAACAGACTGTGAAAAAAATTGGCTTCAGGGGCCATAAAAAAGAACATAAAAGATTCACAGACCCAGTAAAGGGCAGCCAACCCGATACCGGTGAATACCATTGACTCCCAGAAGCCGGTTTGTTTTACGGAATTGTTACGCATTTTCAAATACCCACTGTTTTTTTATCAAGGATAGAAGAATACCGCTAAGTCACTATTTTGTCAAGAAATAGTGGGGTTACCCTTTTCTGCTCCGTTTTTTAAAAAAGACAAAAGGCCCGGCGGAATTATACCGCCAGACCTTTGTTTTTTTATGGTGCCGGAGGGGGGAATTGAACCCCCATGACCATAAAGGTCGGAGGATTTTGAGTCCTCTGCGTCTACCAATTTCACCACTCCGGCGTCTTACTCGATTCGATGTATAGGTAACTTTGTTAAAATTGTCAATATTGATAGCCTTGTAAAAAGCCAAAAATGGTTTTTTACAAGCGTTTTAAGTTTTAGGTTTTAAGTTTTAAGCATCTATAAATAAGAGCATTTCCTCAACCTAAAACCTAACCCGGACAAGCCGGAAAGTGCCTAAAATGCAACTAAAATGCCTAAAATGCCTAAAATTGTGGCGTCGCTCGCGCAGCGCAGGCGCTTGCGCCGCGTGTCGCTCCGTCTTTATGATAAACGCCTTATATTTTCAGCATGAAAAATCTGAAATCAGCAAAAGAATACAATCGCATACTTTGCTTTTTTCTATTAATAAAATCGATAGAATGCCTTAATTTTAGGCATTTTAGGCATTTTGCAATTTTAGGCATTTCTTTGACCAACTTGATTATTACACAAAAAGAT
>DAOVBC010000166.1 GCA_030670715.1 Deltaproteobacteria bacterium
GCACTGGCCATTGAAGGTGTTGTCGTAGCCCAGGGGAAAGTTTACAAGGCGGAAAGAATTGCAAGTCTTCTGCAGGGATGAAGGACCAGAAAATGAAACAGCAAATTGCGATTTATTTTGGAGAATTCATGGGCACCTTTATTCTGGTGTTCATCGGCACCGCGATAGTGGCAGTATCTGTTTTATTCAGCGCCCCGGCAGGACTGGTTCAAGTGGCGATTGTCTGGGGAGTTGGTGTCACCCTGGCTATTTATGCGACACGCCACCTATCCTGCGCCCATCTGAATCCGGCGGTATCGTTAGGGATGGTATTGGTCGGCAGGATGAAACCAAGCCTGCTTCTTCCTTACTGGTTCTCGCAACTGCTCGGGGGTATGGCAGCCGGTGCATGTGTATTGATTCTTTTTTGCACATCAATTGCCGGGTATGAAACAGCCCATGGGATTATTCGCGGAAATCCGGAATCCGTAAAAACGGCTATGCTTTTCGGCGAATATTTTCCCAACCCCGGATTCGAAGCTCCCTGGTTTAAACTTTCTCTGGGAACGGCCATGCTGGCTGAAGGCTTCGGCACGTTTATGCTGGTTAGCATGATATTCCTGTTGACGGAAGGTTGCAATGTGGGACGTCCCAGCGATGTGCTGGCCCCGGTGTTTATCGGCGGAACGGTTGCGATCCTGATCGCCATCACTGCCCCCCTGACCCAGACGGGCATCAACCCGGCCCGGGATTTCGGTCCCCGATTCGTGGCCTATCTGGCCGGTTGGAATCAGGTGGCCATCCCCGGGCCCCGAGGCGGTTTTTTCTGGGTATACATCCTTGCACCTTTACTCGGTGGGGCCATTGCCGCCGGATGCTTCCGCTTTGTGATTGCTCCTTTGATGAACGCTAAAAACGCTGAACTAACCTGTTCGTGTAATACCTGTGGAGACCTCCGGGACGAAAAAGCCGGCATCCATGAAAACACCGATATTTAAACGATCTTAAAATGACGAAAAACAACAATTTCAGGCAAAAGGCCTGACCTATTTACCTGTCGGTAATACCCGGGTCACAAGATCCAGTGAAGTTCTCAAATGCCCCGGGGTGAAAACCTCCAGGTTGACAATACCGTCATAATTCTCAAGCACTAAATATTCCATCCATTTCGTTACCCTGGCCTTCGGCAAAACCCCCAGACTCAGATGATCTTCATGACCTATTACCCCATGAAGATGTATCTCGCCTGTAACCGGCAGATAATGTTTGAAGGCGTCGATCACATTTTCATGACCGAGCAGTAAATGGCCTACATCGAGGCAGATCTCACAGACACCTTCGGTCAAAAAGGCCTGCAGGTAGCTCGGCGAGTAATTGATATTCTCAAGCAGTAATTTACCGTCGGGCCCTATCGCGTCTTGGATTTTTTCCAGGCTTTCAGAAGCTCTTCCGGCCCAGTCATACCACTTTTGCCGATTGATGGATTTAAAATACAAGCCGGGAACGGGTACGAGTGTCGGTTGGGTATAAGGGATGTGGAGAATGTAGTGGATCGGTTTAAATACGGACGTGATTTGGATCAGGCTGATGGCAATACGGACGGATTCCTCCCGCCATTGGGGATCCGGTGAGGCGACTTCCAGGGATGCGGGAAGATGGACGGTGTAGCTTAGATTATTCAGTTTACCAAGTTTATGCAGTATTCGCGCATTTCTGATATCAGGAATATTGTTCAGGGTGGGCGTATAAAACAACACAATTTCTATATTGCCGACAATGTCTCCCAGAATCCGTACATTTTCCAAAATGTCATCGCCGTAAATCATTGCCGGCGCACTCATTTTAAACGGAAATCCGGAGAAAAAATCAGCGATTGGAGGCCCGGGGAGAGTCATTTTGTGTGAAGATAAAGGAGATCATAAGCTGCAGCAGTGGGCGAAATTCTGCCCTTTTCAACTGCTTCGGTGATCTTCGGCAGTTGGGCCCTAACCTTGGGGTTGTTGTAAAAGCGGTCTTTTAACCCTTCTTCAACCAGAGTCCACATCCAATCGATGGTCTGCTGCCGCCGCCTTTCGGCCAATTCGCCTGAGGCCTTAAGCTGTTCTCTGTGCTCCAGAATGGTCTGCCAGATATGGTCTATACCGTCCAGGGTCAGAGCGCTGCAGGTAAGAACCGGCACCGACCACAGCGAAGACTCAGGTGTTAAAAGGTTCAGGGCCGATTCGTATTCGTTTTTTGCTTCGCGGGTCCTTTCGATGTTGTCGCCGTCGGCTTTATTGATGGCAATCGCATCCGCCAGTTCCAGAATGCCTTTTTTGATTCCCTGGAGCTCATCCCCGGCACCTGCAAGCATCAGCAACAGAAAAAAATCGACCATAGAGGCCACTGTCGTCTCCGACTGACCAACACCAACCGTTTCAACCAGAATCACATCGAAACCGGCCGCTTCACAGACAATCATCGTTTCCCTGGTTTTTTTAGCGACGCCTCCCAGTGTGCCGCCCGAGGGGGATGGGCGTATGTACGCCTGCGGATGCAAAGCAAGCTTTTCCATGCGCGTTTTATCACCCATTACACTCCCGCCGCTCTTGGAACTGCTCGGGTCGACCGCCAGAACAGCCACATAATTGTCCTGCTCGACCAGCATCATCCCGAAGCTTTCTATAAAAGTGCTCTTGCCGACCCCCGGCACACCGGTGATACCCACCCGTACCGCATTGCCCGAATAGGGGACGATGGCGTCGAGAATCTTCTGAGCCATATCCTGATGTGCCGGCAACGCACTTTCAATCAATGTGATCGTTTTGGCGATGATCGCCCTTTTTTTAGCCAAAACCCCATCGATATAATATTGTGCGTTTTTTGAATTCTTGGTCATATTCAGTCCTGAAAACCACCGCTTTCGTGCCTGAAGCCATTAGGTTTTTTAATAATCCGTCCTCCTGCGGCGGTGTTATTAATCATTTTAGGGGTCGGAGGGTTCTATCGCTAAACTTCTTTTTGAGCGGAATGGGTTATCAGCGCATCACCGGGTCCGCCTAGGCGGATTTGAATGGTTTAGGGTTCGTTAAGAAAGAACAGCGAATTGTTGAGATATTTCATCAATGCTAAAATACTCAATATGCGCTTAACTTATTGATTTAATGCCCCATACTCTGTTCTTTCTTTACGAACCCTTATGCATGAGTTTGCCTCCGCCTGAGGCGGACTGATAATTCATGGAGCTCTCAATTCAAAACAACTCCCCGACCCCTCAGTTAATTGGAGGATCAAAAGGTGGAAAAAAACTTTAAACTCACCATTGAATACGACGGTAGCGATTTTCATGGCTGGCAGCGGCAGAACCGCGACCGAACCATCCAGGGAGAAACTGAAAATGCCCTTCGGGCCATGACCCAACAGAAGATCAACCTTGTCGGATCCGGTCGCACCGATGCGGGGGTCCACGCCTTCGGGCAGGTGGCTAACTTCAGGTGTGAAACCCGACTGGATTCGGAGGCCTTCTTAAACGGCCTGAACAGCCTTCTGCCGGATTCCATTGTCATTTGCAAATGCGAACTTGTCAATCAAGATTTCCACGCCCGTTACGCTGCCAGAAGTAAAATCTACCGCTACCGGATATTGAATCGCCGCCTGCCGGCAGCCATCAAGAGGCAATATTCCTGGCATATCCGCCGCCCCCTTGATCTTGGCGTAATACACCGGGCAGCGGCCCACGTTATCGGCACCCATGATTTTAAGGCGTTTGAAGGAACAGGCAGCCCCAGGTCCGATACAATCAGGCAGGTGTTTGAAGCTGCATTCTACAGAGAGGCGGAAGATTACCTGGTGTTTGAAATCAAAGCAGACGGTTTTCTGCGTTTTATGGTCCGCAATATTGTCGGCACCCTGGTTGAGGTAGGACTCGGTAAAATCACACCGGAAGATTTTAAGGCGATATTACTTTCCAAAGACCGGAGCAGGGCCGGCGCTACGGCACCAGCCCACGGGCTGTTTTTGGTGCTGGTTGAGTATTAGATGATATTAGCATAAAAATATTCGTATCTTTTACCATGTATTTTGGAATGACCGCATGTTGCGGGTTGCGTGTTCCGAGTTGCGCGTTCATAGTACCCGTAACCCGAAACTCGTAACACGCAACACGCGATTTGAATTACAGCCTCCAGAAAGAATGTGCATCAGACTAAAACATTTTCAGTCACCCCGCCAGTCTTCCTCTTTTGCACTTGCTCGTTGTAAAAGGCGATCACTTCCCTTCTACGCAGCATTCCGATCAGGACACTGTGATCCTGCTCCTCGACAACGGGAAGACTGTCGATATTTTTAATGGTGAACTTCTGCAGTACCGTGTTCAGGTCCTCACCGGGGGTTGTAACGATAATATCTGAAGTACCGATATCCTTCATCACCACCAGATCTTCAATTTCCTGGGAGAACAATACCCCCCTGACATCGTTAATCGAAAAAATACTGATCAACCGCTGATTCTGGTCCATCACCGGGAAGTAGTGCTGGTCGGTTTCGGAAAAATAATTCTTAAAATTGGAAAAAGTCATGTCCTGGGGAATGAGGGTCACTTTCTTCACGTGATCCATCAGATCCTTGACCCGAATGGTTTGCAGTATATCGACGAAAAAATCACCGCTGTGGGCGGGCGAATCGATTTTGCTTTTAACCTGTTGTTGGAAGATGGTCCACCTTCTGGCCGCCATATACGACACCGAACAAACCAGAAGGCTCGGCAGGAGCAAATGATAGGAATTGGTCATCTCACTGACGAAAATGATCGTTGAAATCGGTGTATTGGATACGGCCGTAAAAAATCCGGCCATGCCCACAACTACAAAGGCCCCGGGTTCGGTTACCACTCCGGGCATGATCTGGTGAAAAATTTTACCAACCACGCCGCCCATGGCCCCACCGATGACAATGGACGGTCCAAAGACACCGCCGCTTCCACCGGAACCGATGGAAAAGGATGTGGTCAGTACTTTGCCGAGGGCCAGCGAAAGTAAAAACGGGATGGTCAGTTGATTGTCCAGGGCCATCTGGGCAAAACCGTAACCAAATGCCAACGTGTGCGGCAGGAAAAAGCCGATGATGCCGGTAAACAGCCCTCCGAGGGCCGGTTTCAGATGGTTTGGAATGTTTATCTTTTTGAAAACCTCGATAAGGCCGTAGAACGATTTGACGTAAAATGCACCGACCACAACCAGAACAAGCGAAAGCACCAGATACGGCCCGAGTTCAAGCGGATTGCGAAAAACAAAATCGGGCGACTCAAACAATGATCCCCAGCCGAATTGCAGGCAGAACAGACAGTAGGCAACCACCGAAGAGATACCGGCCGGGATGATCACTTCGGATTCAAATTCCGGATCCCGGTAAAGTACTTCCGAGGCGAAAAGCGCCCCTGCCAGCGGTGCCCGGAATATACTGCCGACACCGGCCCCGATCCCGGCGGCCATCATAATGCGACGTTCCCGAGCCGACAGCTTTAATTTTGTCGCCAGAAACGACCCGAAGCCGGCTCCGATTTGAGCAATCGGGCCTTCTCTGCCGCCTGATCCTCCGGTTGTCAGCGTAATGGCCGAGGCAATGGTTTTTATAATGGGAACCCGGCCCCGTATGAATCCGCCTTTATTGTGATAAGCGTTGATCGCGGCGTCTGTCCCGTGGCCTTCGGCCTCAGGGGCAAACGTATACACGAGCCAGCCGCTCAATATCCCGCCGGCGGCCGGCAGCAGCAGCAGCATCCAGCGGTTAAATGGTGTACTGGTGGGTGACAGCAAATGGTGCTCTCCGGCCGGAGATGGGGGGCGATATCCGGCCACGAGATCCAGAAAATAATGCATCCCGAGCTGGGTCAAATAATGAAATACAATCGAACCCAGA
>DAOVBC010000319.1 GCA_030670715.1 Deltaproteobacteria bacterium
GGAATTGCGGATTGAGAAATTTATACCGCTTTTTATAATTATGTTCCGATATACGGAATTGCGGTATAAGTGGTTGTAGAAAAAAACGTTAGAATACCGGAACGTTTTTTTGACAACCACTATATCCAGAAATACTTCCAATACTTCTAATCCGCTCGATTTCTCAATTCCGAAAAGACCGCAGTTCCGATTTCCCGGGTGGTGTAAGGTTTTTTAACATACGCTCCTGCGCCCAACCGTTGTGCTTCTCTGACGCGTTCAGATTCAGAGAAACCACTGGCGATGATCGTCTTTTGCCCGGGATGCAATTCCAGGATCCGTTTGTAAGTCTGGAGACCGTCCATGCCGGGTTCCATAATCATGTCCAGGACCAGCAGATCCGCACGGTGCGTTTTCATAAAATCCACCGCGGCTTCCCCGCTGGAAACGGTATCAACCGAATAGCGGAGCTTTCTGAGAATTTCCATTGCGATTTCGCGCTGCTCTTTGACATCATCGACGACCAGAATCGATTCGCCTTTGCCCATGATCTTTTCCAACAAAAATGCTTCATCCTCACCGGACAGCGGTTTTCTGGTTATCGGGAAATAAAGCGTAAACGTTGTGCCCTTTCCCTCACTGCTCCTGACATCAATATATCCTTTATGGTCTTTTACCGTTCCCCAGACAACGGCCATCCCCAGTCCTGAGCCGCTCCTTCCCATAACCTTCTTGGTGTAGAAAGGCTCAAATATTCGGTTGATATCTTCGGCAGAAATTCCGATTCCGGTGTCGGAAACCGAAAGCACGACATACTCTCCCTTTTCAATTTGAGCATATCCCTTGACGGGCCGGTCCAGGTATCTGTTTTCAGATTGTATCAATATCCTGCCTCCTCCGGCCATGGCTTCAGCGGCATTGGCAACGATATTCGTCAGGGATTTGGTAAGATGCACCGGAGAGCCGAGAATATGCAACAAATTCGAGACGAGTTGAGTTTCAATCTCAACACCGGGATAATTTAACTTGATGGTTTCGTGTTCAGGGCTTTTTAAATAATCGGAAATTATCTGATTTATGTTGATAACATCGGCGACAGCCACACCGCGCCTTGCCAGCGTCAGCAAATCCTGGACAATAGCCGAGGCCCTTTGACCGGACTTCTGGATGGTTAAGATCGGTTTCCGGAGGGGGCTGGTCTCCGGCAGGTCCATCAACAAAAGTTCGGGGTAGCTGACCAGGCCGGACAAAACATTATTCAGATCATGGGCAACACCGCCGGCTAGTGTGCCGATGGCTTCCATTTTTTCGGCCTGCAGAAGACGGGCTTCCAGACGTTTTCGCTCCCCTTCCGCAAGAACGTGCTCCGTAACGTCCCTGGCGACACCCCGGAATCCCACCGGTTCACCATCGGCATTCCGCATGAGTGAAACCAGCATTTGGACATAATATCTGCGACTGTCCTTGCGGATGAGCTTCCAATCCGGTACTTTGGTGGCAATACCGGTTCGATAGACCTTATTAAATGCATTGTAGATAATTCGGGCTGTTTTCGCATCCATATACTGCCGGTTGTTCACTCCAATCAGATCTTTTTCCGAGGAGCCGAAGAATCTGCATGCAGCAGCATTAACAAATGTAAAATTACCCTCAAGATCGACTTCGAAATAAGCATCTTCCATGCTTTCAAGGATGGAGCGGTATTTTTCCTCGCTTGCCTGCAGTTTTTTAAAAGATCTGGCATTGTTGATGCTGACAGCGGTCTGGGAGGCGATGCCCGTCAGAAGGTTGATGTCGCTCTGTGTGAGGTTGCGGCCCGATGTCGGGTTATCAACGGCCAGGATGCCCAAAGATTCTTTTTCGTAAATGATAGGCACACAAATCATTGACTTTACATTCATTTTACGCGCCAGCTCCCGGCTTCTTTCCGATAGCGATTGGGGGTTGGCGAGCAGGTCGTCCAGCAGGTACGATTTCTGGTCTTTGAACGCCCGTACGAAAAAACCCTTTGATTCGGGACGATCCAGATGAAACCGGGTCTGGATCAGCTGCTTTTCCTGTGCCTTGCTGTAACCGTATCCGCTGACGTATACGAGGCGTGTCTTTTCTTCGTTAGCCAGCATAAGCACACCGCGTTCAAAATCGAGTCGTCTGTCCATGGCGGACATTACGGCCCTGATTAAGGCCTCAATTTCAACGATAGTGGCGGCTGCCTGGCCTATTTCGTGTACCAGCAGGGCGTTGTTGTACCTGGCATTGAGCTGATCCAGGTTTTCCCGGGCCGCTTCTTTCTGGTACTCGATGGTGTTGATCAGCTCTTTTTTTTCAAGACGCAGTGCATAATGGGACAGCTGGGCGGTAGCGCATAGGGCTATAAAAGCCACGGCCATCCAGGCCGGTGCGGGAAGGTAGGCAATGAGTACCGGCAAAAACAGGGCGCTGAAAACAAGCACGTAATTTCGCACCCGCTTCCACAGTCGAGACGGCATCTTGTCCCAGGTAATGACATACAGGCAGTATCCGTGTCCCCGGTGGTAACATACCGGGTGTTCGACCCGGGCGTATTT
>DAOVBC010000242.1 GCA_030670715.1 Deltaproteobacteria bacterium
AATACCGACATTTCGGTACTGGAGCAGGTAATATTTCAGCGATTTGAGTTCGATTATCTTTTCATCCGGGCGATACCGAATCGTGATGCATCCGAAATCCGGCAGACCGGTCATGGGGCACACCGAGGTAAACTCGGGTTGCCTGATCTCGATATCAATATCCCGCCGGGATTTGTACCGGTAGTCAATCGGATCCAGAACATTTGCATCAACGATGTCGGGTGTTTCGCGCTGGAATTGGATCGGTTCTTTATCATCCTTCGACATGGCTTGGTTCTCCCTTATTCTACAGCCCCGGGCATTAGCCCGAATATTTTCTATGAAAATGGGTCGGCACACGCAGGCATTATTCAGCAGACGGCCAAAACTCGCTGCCAAGTGCGTGTAAAACCGAACACTGCTTGAGCTCACTAGAGAGTATGGAAAATATTCGATCGGATCGTTTTACTGACAACGGCAGATATAGTGTTCGGTTTAACACGCACTAAACAGCTCAAACAGTTGTCCTCTCTGCTTCACAATACCTGCGTGTGCCGACCCATTTTCATTGTTGTTTGTGTCTATTTCAGAATACCAGCTTTAGAAATTCAACCCTGTTAAGGAGACAAAATAAAATATTCAGGTTAGCGGATTATTAATGTATTCGCCATTTGATGTCAAACAAACTCGTTCGATAATCGCAACAAACGCAAAGGGCCTAAAGTAAAATAAATGCCTAAAATGGAAAACGGTTGAGTCGGTTGTGTCGGTTTAGCCCGTTCCTCGGAACCCGCAACTCGCAACCCGTAACCCAATGAACCTTTACCCCGCCTGCCCTGTAGCTCCGGCGGATGGTTCAGGGTTAAATTTTTCGAAGAAAAGGAGCGACTTGTCGGGTCGTAGCTCGAAGAGCGAAGCCCGAAGCGAATTTAACCGGGGCAACAAACCCAAGTAACGCAACGAACTCAATAAACCCAATGAACTCAATGAACCCAACAAACCCGACACCCCCCACGGTCCTTGACAGCGCAGGGCGTTTTTGATAACGGATCAGAATTATTAAAGAACTTCAATAAAAGGAATTTTCTATGGCATCGATTGACGAGCAGATTCTCAGAGCTGCAAAGGAAATTGTAGTAAAATTCATCGAAAATGGCCGCCTCTCTCCCACCGGATTCAGCGATACATTTAAAAAGATATATCGCACGGTCGAAGAAACCGTCAAAGGACCACCGGCAGCTCCGGAGGAAGAGGGTGATGAAAAAAAGTAAAAAACTTTGTTACGGGTTGCGGGTTACAAGTTCCGGGTTATAATAAACACGCAACCCTAAACCCGCAACACGAAACCTTTTTTTCAATGCACTTCCGCCCAGTTGTTACCCCAGGCAATATTCACTTTCAGGGGAACTTTCAGATCCCAGACCCCCTCCATGATTCCTTTTATCAATTCCCTGGCAATTTCTAGCTCTTCCGGCGGCACTTCAAACACCAGTTCATCATGCACGCTGAGAAGCATGGCGGATCTAAGCTTTTGCTCCCTTAAAGCGGCATCAACCCGGATCATTGCGATCTTGAGCAAATCAGCAGCCGTTCCCTGTATTGGTGTGTTGATGGCGGTTCGTTCCGCAAACTGGCGAACATTCCAATTGGAGCTGCTGATATCCGGTAACTGACGGATTCGTCCCAGCAACGTGCTCGTCCGTTTTGTGGCGGCGGCTTCTTTTATGATGCGATCGATATACTGTCGGACCCCCCGGTAACGATCAAAATAGTTGTCGATATATACTTTTGCCATTTTCTGGCTGATTTCAAGTTGTCTGGAAAGGCCGAAGGGGCTCATACCGTAAATAATACCAAAATTGATTGCCTTGGCCTGCCGTCTTAGCTCAGGTGTAATCATATCAGGGGACACCTGGAAAACCTCGGCCGCGGTTCTGGTATGAATATCCTCGTCACCTAAAAAGGCCTGGATTAGAATTTGATCATCGGAGCAGTGAGCCAGGATACGCAGTTCAACCTGGGAGTAATCGGCCGAAAGAAACACCCAGTCCTTTTGCGGGACAAAGGCCCGGCGAATTTCACGGCCTTCATCCGTGCGAACCGGTATGTTCTGAAGATTCGGATCGGAACTGCTCAATCGCCCGGTCGCGGTCACCGTCTGATTATAGGAAGTGTGAATCCGCCCGGTTTCCGGATTAATGAGATCGATCAACGCGTCCGCATAGGTGGATTTTAATTTGGCCAGGGTGCGGTGCTCGAGGATAAAGGCCGGCAGTTCATGTTGTCGGGCAAGCACCGTTAGAACATTTACATCCGTTGAATACCCGGTCTTTTTTTTGGTTTTTTTCTGAACCGGCAAATTCAGTTTCTCAAAAAGGATATAACCGAGCTGCTGGGAAGATTTGATGTTAAAACGTTCACCGGCGATCTCATAAATGTCTGATTCCAGCTGCTCCAGCCGGCCCGCAAAGGATTTGGACAGCTCATGTAGCTTTTCCCGGTCGACGGCAACGCCTTTTTTTTCCATACGCATTAGAACCGGCACCAGCGGCATTTCGACCGTGTTAAGAAGTTCGGTAAGCTTGTGGGTCTCAAGTTCGCGCTCCAGAACGTTTTTGGCCATCAGTGTGATATCGGCGTCTTCGCAGGCGTAAGGTACAGCCTTATCCAGCGGCACCTGGGCAAAGGTTTTTGCGCCTTTGCCTTTGCCGGCAACTTCAGCGTAGGTGATCGTTTTGTGATCAAGAAAATCGAGCGCGATCTGATCGAGATTGTGGGCCCTTTTGGAAGGGTTAATTAAATATGAGGCCAGCATGGTATCGAATTCGACCCCGTCAAGGTTTATGCCGTGCCGGTCCAGAACAAGCCAGTCATATTTAATATTCTGGCCGATTTTTTTTTGTGCCGGATTTTCAAGCACCGGCTTAAGCTTTTTCAAAACTTCAGCCAGCTGGAGTTGCTCATCTACGCCGGGATAATCGTGGGCGCAGGGGATATAAAAGGCCTCATCCGGTTTTATCGCAAAGGAAAGTCCCACAAGATCGGCCCGCATCGGGTTCCGGGACGTGGTTTCGGTATCCAGGGCAAAAATAGGGGTTTTTTCAAGGCGTTTCACAAGGGCCTGCAGGGTGTCGCTGCCCTGAACCGCCCGGTAATCCTTTGGCCTGCGCTCGCCTGACCCGCCGAAAGACTGTTGCAACTGCCTGAATTCCAATTCTTTAAACAGTTGTGACAGTTTTTGATTGTCCGGCTCTTTCACGCGATAGCCTTCGGGATCAAAAGCCAGCGGCACGTGAATGTCAATCGTCACCAGATTCCGGCTTAAAAATGCCTGTTCCTCAAATGCAACAAGGTTCTCCTTCTGCTTTTTCTTTGTGATGGTTTCAACCTGCCGGTATAATTCTTTCATGCTCCCGAAACTTTGAATTAGCGACAATGCGGTCTTCTGACCGATGCCCGGCACGCCGGGAACATTATCGGCGGTGTCACCGCTAAGTCCCATCACATCGATCATTTGCCGGGGTTGAAGCCCGAATTTTTCCAGCACCGTTGCCTTATCAATGGTTTCGTCCTTCATCGGGTCCCAGATGATGGACTTATCGGTTACCAGCTGGACAAAGTCCTTATCACCGGTTACCATCACCACATGAAACCCGGCTTCTTCGGCCATTCGGGCAAGGGTACCGATCAGATCATCCGCTTCAAAGCCTTGCTTTTCAATGAGCAAAAGATTAAACCCCCGGGTGATATTTTTGATAATTGGAATCTGCACCGACAGGTCTTCGGGCATCGGAGGACGGTTGGCCTTGTAATCCTTATAAAGTTCATGCCTGAAAGTCGGCCCTTTCACGTCAAACAGCATGACGGCATATTCCGGACAATGGTCTTGTACCAGTTTGATGAGCATCCGCGTAAATCCGAACACGGCATTGGTCGGCAGTCCCCTGGAATTTGAAAGTGAGCGAATCGCATGGTACGCTCTGTAAATTAAAGCGCTTCCGTCAATGAGGTATAAAGTCTTTTCAGTCACTGTTAGTCCCCTGGCAATTATTTTTATGCTTTTTGCTGTATAGTGGTTGTCAAAAAAACGTTCCGGTATTCCAACGTTTTTTTCTACAACCACTTATACCGCAATTCCGTATTTCGGTACATAATTATGGATAGCGGTGTAAACCGCCATTGAATAAATGAGTTGGAGTGAATAGATTAACCTGAATATTTTCTATGGAACACCTCCCTGCGGTCGGTGTTCCATAGAAAATATATAAATTTCAGATGAATCCATAACACTAATGAAATTAAACGACAAATAGATATTCGAATCATGTCGGACTCTTTGGCTGGGAAAAAATACAGTGAGCGCCGCCGCCGCACCAGGGACAAAATTTGTCATTGCTGCGGGACAACGGCTCCCTTTTGCTGGACATGCCGCTGTGG
>DAOVBC010000280.1 GCA_030670715.1 Deltaproteobacteria bacterium
TCTGCGTTCTTTAATATGCGGCAGGACCCGGTTTAAAAATTCCTGCTGTGCTATGCCGTATTTGACCGTTCCGTCGAGAGTTCGCACTGCAAGGGTGCCGGATTCTTTTTCTTTATTGCCGATGGTAAGAATCAGCGGAATCTTGTTGAGCTGCGCTTCGCGGACTTTTTTGTTCAGGCTCTCGGTCCGACTGTCCACCTCAACACGCAATTCCGCTTTCTCGAGTGACGATTTAATTTCATTGGCGTAAGAAACGAGTTCGTCATTTATCGGCAGCAGTACGACCTGTACCGGTGCCATCCACAGTGGAAACTTACCGGCAAAGTGTTCGATCAATATTCCGAAAAAGCGCTCGATCGATCCGTAAACCGTTCTGTGAATCATAATGGGCCGGTGTTTCTCGTTATCCTTGTCGATATAGAAAAGGTCGAACCGGTCCGGCAGTGACATGTCGAGCTGAATCGTCCCGCATTGCCAGGTGCGGCCCAGCGCGTCCCTGATGTGCAGATCGATCTTGGGACCGTAAAAAGCCCCGTCACCCTCATTGACCCGATAATCTTTGCCGTAAGTTTTAAGGGCTTCTTCGAGACCGCGGGTCGCCACTTCCCACTGCCGGTCGGTGCCGATCGATTTTTCCGGGCGCGTGGAAAGCTCCAGGTGAAATCCGAGCCCGAAGGTGCTGTAGATGCGCTCCTCCAGTTTTAACAAATCTAAAATCTCGCCCTGGATTTGATCCGGTGTCATGAATATGTGGGCATCGTCCTGATAAAACGCCCGTACCCGAAACAGACCGTTTAATACACCGCTGAGTTCGTGACGGTGGACCAGACCGATTTCAGCCTGCCGTAGCGGTAAATCTCTGTAAGAATGCCGTGTAGAGTTGAAGAGCAGCATCCCGCCGGGGCAGTTCATCGGTTTGATCGCATAGTCTTCTTCGTCAATGGTGGTAAGGTACATATTTTCCCGGTAGTTATCCCAGTGACCGCTGCGCACCCAGAGAGATCGATCCAAGGCGATGGGGGTCTTGGTCTCCACATAGCCCGCTGCCCGGTGTTCTTCCCGCCAGTATGCCAAAAGCGTGTTCCAGATAACCATCCCTTTGGCGTGGAAAAAGGGCATGCCCGGCGCTTCGTCGTGAAAGCTGAAAAGATCAAGAGCAGTGCCGATCTTGCGATGGTTGCGTTTGCGGGCTTCCTCCAGAAAATTAAGATATTTCTTGAGTGCTTTCTTATCGAAAAAAGCGGTGCCGTATATCCTCTGCAACTGGGCATTGGACTGGTCCGCGCGCCAGTAAGCACCGGATACCTTCATCAGCTTAATGGCCTTAATAAAGCCGGTATGCGGCAGGTGGGGACCGCGGCACAAATCCGTAAAGTCCCCGTGTTTGTAAAACGATATGGTGCCGTCCTCCAGATCATTGATCATTTCGAGCTTGTAAGGTTCGTCCTTGTAGAATTCCAGAGCCTCCGCTTTGGAGACTTCCGCCCGTTCAAATGGAAGCCTGGCTTTTATAGCCTTATTCATTTCAGCTTCAATCTTTTCGAAATCCTCTTCCGACACCGGCTCCATATCAATATCGTAGTAAAATCCGTCTTCCACCGCCGGGCCGATGGTCAGGTCGGCGCCTTTGTAAAGGTGCAGAATTGCCTGGGCCATCACATGGGCTGCGCTGTGCCGCAAAATTTCAACTGCTTCCGGATCCCCGGTGGTGATCAATCGGATCGAAGTGTCCTGTTCGATCCGGGTGCTTAAATCGACAATGGCACCGTTCTTCTGGAGTGCAACACAATTTCTGGCAAAGCCTTCCGAAATACTTTTGGCAATATCCAGGCCAGTCGGAGGATTTTCAAAAGACTTTATATTACCGTCAGGAAATGTTATATGTATCATTTTGTGCCTGCCATTCGGATTGTATTATAAGTATAAAACAAGTTAATACATTTAAGAAAAATACCAACAAGGGTCAAGGGAAAATTAAATAAAACAATATGGGAACAGAATTAGAGCTAATTGAGACGCCTGCCGGACTTGAATCGATTGTAAAAACTCTTGAAAATGAAAATGCAATTGCGGTGGACCTGGAAGCCGACTCCATGTTTCACTTTCAGGAAAAGGTGTGCCTTCTTCAACTGGCGACCGGAAAAGTAAATGCCGTCATTGACCCGTTGCAGGTTCAGGATCTATCTTTGCTGAAACCGGTATTTTCGGCTGAAAACATCCGAAAAGTTTTTCACGGTGCCGATTACGATGTCCGGTCGCTGTACAGGGATTATCGCATCAAAATTCACAATCTCTTCGATACCCAGCTGGCCAGCCGATTTCTGGGAATAAAAGAAACCGGTCTGGAAGCGGTTTTGCAGGCAAGATTCGATGTGAGGCTGGACAAAAAATTTCAGCGCAAAGACTGGTCGCAGCGCCCTTTGCCGAAAGAGATGATTAATTATGCGTCGAACGATGTGAAGTATCTTTTGCCCCTGGCAGAAATGCTGGAAAAAGAGCTCAAAAACAGGGGCCGCCTTTCATGGGTTTATGAAGAATGCGAATATTTGAGCAACGTCCGGCCCGCCCAAAACGATAATGAGCCGCTGTTTCTTCATTTTAAAGGCGCCGGACGTCTCGGCCCTAAAAGCCTGGCCGTTCTCGAAGGATTGCTGCAGTACAGAAAGAAAGTGGCCCGTAAAAAAGACCGGCCGCTATTTAAAGTTTTGGGCAACCAGTCCCTGATGAGCCTGGCAACGAAAAAACCGCTCACCGTCCGGTATCTGGAAAAAACCGAAGCGCTGAGCAGAAAACAGGTCAAGATGTACGGCGATGCGCTGATTGATGTGATTAAACGCTCGGTGGGGCAACCGGGGGATGCGCTTCCGGTCTACCCTCGCAAAAAGGCACCGCCGGTTCACCCGGCTGTTCCCGATAGGATAAAGGCACTGAAAAACTGGCGTGACAAAAAAGCAAGGGCCCTTGGGATCGAGCCCGGTCTGCTTTTCAATAAAAGCATCCTGACCACTTTAGCGATCCATAATCCGCATGATTTGAAATTACTGTCACATATCCGAGAACTGAAAAAGTGGCAGAGACGTGAATTCGGTCACGATATTATCACCGTATTGAAAAAGAAACGTTAAATGGAAGAAAGCATTACTTTTCATTCAGAAAGCTACGACCTGGACGGGCTGCTCGATCAGTCCTCCCGGGAAGGCGCTGTCATTATCACCCACCCGCATCCACTTTACGGCGGGAACATGTACAACAACGTGGTCGAGTCGATCCGGCGGGTGTATCGCGACAAGGCATACACTACTTTACGGTTCAACTTCCGGGGAACCGGCCGAAGCCAGGGGAAGTATACCGAAGGGACAGGCGAACAGAAAGATGTATGTGCAGCGGTAGAATTTATCACCGGATTGGGAATAAAAACAATTTCTCTGGCAGGGTACTCTTTCGGGGCCTGGATCAATGCACTTGCAGCCCGGGGAGATATCCCGGTCCGGCACCATGTCATGGTTTCGCCGCCGGTCGGTTTTATCGATTTTAAAGGAATCAATACCATTCACGGCCTGCGGCTGGTTGTTACCGGCAGCCGGGATGAGATTGCCCCGCCGGAGCACATCCAAAAGATGATGCCCATCTGGAACCTTGAGGCAACATTCAAAATAATAAATGGCGCCGACCATTTCTACGGCGGATATACAAAAACGCTGGAGAGAGTTTTAGCAGAGCATATAGAAAAGTTATAAAGCTCGATACGGTATAAAGGCTGAAGAATCAAAGATACTCGAT
>DAOVBC010000276.1 GCA_030670715.1 Deltaproteobacteria bacterium
GCCGGGGATGCGGCTGCGAACCTTGAACTGCTGGCACCGCTGGGGGTTCCGGTGATCGAAATTCCGGATCAAAAACTATTTTCAACCCATCGATCCGAGATGCACGAGAAGGATCTCTGGATCGATGCGATCCTGGGCACCGGGTTGAAATCGGATGTACGAGGGCTTTATAAGGATATCATCGATTTTATCAACAGCCTCGACAAACCGGTTTTCGCTGTCGATATTCCATCGGGACTGAATTCTGATACCGGACAACCCTGCGGCACCTGTATACGGGCGCGTGCCACAGCAACATTTGCTTTTGCAAAAACAGGCCACTATATATATCCGGGCGCAGAATATACCGGTGAGCTGAAAGTGGTGGAAATAGGCATTCCCCCTCATGTGACAGAAGCGGTAGGTCCGAAGCAATTCGTGCTGACGATACCCAGGATCCGAAGTTATATCAAACCGCGGCCACCTGATGCCCACAAAGGTCGAACAGGTCATCTGCTTGTCATTGCAGGATCTCCCGGAAAAACTGGTGCGGCAGCCATGACCGCCGTGTCGGCCGTACGATCCGGCACAGGGCTTGTAACGCTTGGTATCCCTGCAAGCTTGAATCCAATTCTCGAATCCCAGGTGCTGGAGGCGATGACCAGCCCGCTGCCTGAAACGAAAACAGGTTCTCTTGGGAAAGCGTCTTTTGAACCCATTATGGAATTGCTCGAGGGTAAGCGCTGCCTGGCTATCGGTCCCGGACTGGGTCCGGCACCGGAAACGGCAAAACTGGTCCATCGCTTGCTGGCCAAAAGCAACGTTCCCGTAGTTGTCGATGCCGATGGGCTGAACAACCTTGCCGGTGCCACCGAAACACTCAAACACTGCCAGGCGCCTGTCATCCTGACACCGCACCCCGGTGAGATGGCTCGCCTGACGCAAACCAGCGTCAGCAGCATCCAGAATGACCGGATAGCCAGCGCCCGTAAATTTTCTGTAAACCACAAGGTGCATGTGGTCCTCAAAGGGGCGAACACGGTCATTGCCCATCCGGACGGTACCGTTTTTGTCAACACCAGCGGAAATTCCGGGATGGCTTCCGGCGGTATGGGGGATGTGCTGACCGGCCTGATCGCCGGATTTGTTACCCAGGGGTACTCACCGGAAGCCGCTTCCCACGCCGGTGTGTTCCTGCACGGTGCGGCGGCCGATTCGCTGGCGCAGGAATTGGGGCCCTTCGGCTATCTGGCATCCGAAGTCATGGATCGGATACCGGGGGAAATAAAAAAAATAGTTGAATGATCCTTGAAACTGGAAATTTGAAACTTCAAATTACGACCCTCTCGCTTGACGAAACCCGGGCATTGGGGCAAAAAATTGGGGCGACAGTCACCGGCGGAACCGTCATCGCCCTAACCGGTGATCTTGGAAGCGGCAAGACCTCATTTGTGCAGGGCCTGGCAAGGGGGCTTGAGGTTCCCTCCGACTATTACATTACCAGCCCCACTTTTACGCTGATAAATGAATACCCGGGTCGATACCGCCTGTTCCATGTCGACCTGTACCGCATTGTAAACCCATTTGAGACCGAGGAAATCGGTCTTTCCGACATCATGGGTGGAGACGGGATTACTGTGATTGAATGGGCCGATCGGATTGAAGATGAACTGCCGGCCGAGCATTTGCATCTGCAGTTTGAGATACTGAATGATGAAACCCGAAAAATTTTCATTCATGCCTATGGATCTAAAAAGAATATTTTGTTAAAAGAAACCAGGAAATGGATTGAGGAAAAAAAATGAGTTTGATCGTGCAAAAATACGGCGGCACGTCTGTGGCGGATTTAGAGCGAATCCGCAACGTGGCCAACCGCGTCGCAAAAACGTATGACGCCGGAAATGATGTCGTCGTAGTGATATCCGCCATGGCCGGCGTCACCGACAATCTTGTTGATATGGCAGGTCAGATCAGCGATCTGCCCGAAAAACGCGAGCTTGACGTGCTGCTTGCCACAGGCGAGCAGACAACGGCCGCTTTGCTGGCCATGACCCTGAACTCCATGAATTATCCGGCCCGATCACTGCTGGGACACCAGGCCGAGGTTCGCACGGATTGCGACCATGGTAATGCACGGATTCTGGATATCGGGGCGGACCGGATTCAGGCACTGGTCAAGAGGCGGAATATTGTTGTCATCGCCGGATTCCAGGGTTGTGACCCGCATGGAGACATTACCACTCTCGGCCGCGGAGGATCGGACACTTCAGCGGTTGCAGTTGCGGCGGCACTCGGAGCGGACAGCTGTGAAATATACACCGATGTTGACGGCATCTATACCGCAGATCCAAACGTATGCCCGAAAGCCAAAAAGCTGAACGTAATATCATACGACGAAATGTTGAATATGGCCAGCCTGGGGGCCAAAGTGCTGCAGATCCGGTCGGTTGGGTTTGCAAAAAAATACAACGTTCCCATACACGTCAGGTCATCGTTCAATGAAGAGGAGGGAACCATGGTAGTAAATGAAGATGCCGGAATGGAAAGCCTGATCGTCACTTCGGTGACCCATGAAAAAAATCAGGCCCGCATAACTCTGAAAAAGGTGCCGGATCAGCCGGGTGTGGCCGCGAAAATTTTTACGCCGATAACGCAGGCCGGTGTGATCGTTGACATGATCATTCAAAACACCCGCGCCGGCGGTCAGACAGATCTCACCTTTACGGTTCCGACAGCAGATTATGACCGCGCGATGGCGCTCGAAAAAAAGATTGCGCAAGAAATCGGGGCCGAAGACGTGTTCGGCGATAAAAATATTGCCAAGGTTTCGGTTATTGGGGTCGGAATGCGCAATCACTCCGGGGTCGCATCGATCATGTTTAACACCCTGGCAAAGGAAAACATCAATATCAGTATGATCAGCACTTCTGAAATCAGGATTTCCTGTGTGATAGAAGAAAAATACACGGAACTGGCCGTCCGCGTGCTGCACACGGCCTTCGGGCTGGATGCGGAAGAATAAAACCGGGTTACGGGTCGCGAGTTACGAGTTTCGGGTTAAATTATATGCGTAACTCGCAACCCGCAACTCGAAACTGCCCTCAAATTAATCCTACAAGTCGAATATCCCCTTGGTTTTGAAAGAGCAGGTGTTCCCTCGTGAGAAAATTCACCCCCGATCAGTTGATCTTCGCCCTGGTACTCGGCGCAATCATATTCGGGATTTTCATTTACAGGACTTTTTATTTTTTCTAGTGTTGTGTCCCGGAAATAACATACGTGTTCACGGGGTGCGTCTCCCCGATTCACTCCGGTGGCTGCATGTCCGGTCATTTCAATGACTTAGCAGCGGGGGCATTCCTGCCCCCTCCGCGTTCTCCTGCAAAAAACGTGCGGGAGCCGCGGTCTCTCCCACGGCTAAGTCATTGAAATGACGAGGCCACTGCGCCAATCTCGCTGCTCGGGGAAACGCACCCCGTGAACACGTACGAAATAACTTATAAAAATGCCTTAGGTCATGGGATTTTCTGAGAGGCGTTATGTTGATGCATAGCCCCTGAATTGTCCGTGGCCCGATATTTGGGATCGTCACAACAAGCTGATTGTCTTTGCACTGCCGGCTTACGATTCCAAATATCCGGCCACATACCGCCATCAGGAATCATAACGCCTCTCAGAAAATTTTATGGCCGGCCATTTATTCAACTTATTACTGGGACAGTACACTAGGGTGCCGTCCCTGGTGCCGGTTCAATAAAAAAACTTCATATCGACAATCTTTCCCGGCCTGTATTTAAAGACCGAGGCTTTGCTTATTGCAAATGTTACCTCTAT
>DAOVBC010000226.1 GCA_030670715.1 Deltaproteobacteria bacterium
AAAATAATACTGACCAATGATGACGGTATTGACGCGCCCGGTCTGGCATGTCTGGTGCAGATTGTAAAGGAGATTGGCACGCCGGTGGTTGTCGCACCGGAAACAGCACAGTCGGGTGTCGGACATCGGGTAACGACGCATTCACCCATTTACGTCAAAGGTTTAAATAAAAATCGATACAGCGTAAGGGGAACACCGGCGGATTGTGTCCGCCTGGGTTTAAAACAGTTTGCACCGAACGCTGAATGGCTTATTGCCGGAATCAATCCCGGCGCTAACCTGGGTTCAGATGTCTACCAGTCCGGAACTGTTGCCGCGGCCCGGGAGGCCGCGATTCTGGGTTGCCGAGCAATTGCTATATCACAGTACATCGCTCGGGACCGGCAGGTTGACTGGAATACCACCGGCGGTCATGCTGAACGGGTGCTAAAAATACTGCTGGGAAAAGAACTTTGGGCCGGTCATTACTGGAACGTAAATCTGCCCTATACCCCCGAAAATAATTCACAACCGAAAATCGTTTTCTGCGGGCTTGATAAAAATCCGCATAGATACAGGTATCGTCACAGGGGAGATGAATATATTTACGAGGGCATTATCCACGAACGGCCGCGGGATCCGGGAGAAGATGTCGCCGTGTGCTTTGGAGGAGAAGTTTCGATTACACGGTTGAAACTCTGAGCGGTGCTTCTGTCGCTAAGTGCTCTAATTCGTAAATACGGTGACGTATGATTGTTACTATTTTTTCACCACAGAGAACACTAAGCACACAGAGAAAAAATTAATACTTATTTTGTTTACCTCTGTGGTCTCTGCGTGCTCTGTGGTGAAACTGTATTTTTGTCAACATTTATGATTTCATTATCTTATACGTTATCGTAATTACGAATACATCCACTAAGCTTCGATCAAATAAACTCCTCGACTCTTCAAATAATCAGGTTATACCGCTTTCCATAATTATGTTCCGAAATACGGAATTGCGGTATAAGTGGTTGTAGAAAAAAACGTTAGAATACCGGAACGTTTTTTTGACAACCACTATAAGGCAAATCGACAGGTTTAACTTCCAGTCGATCTGCGACTGCCACAGCCTCCTTCCAATCCGGAATTCCCTTTCTGCCGCCATAATTCCTGCATGAAAGTGAAGCAACCGCCACGGAAAATTTTACGGACCGATCAAAATCGAACCCCTTGCTGAGCGCCAGCGCAAAAGCGGCATGGAAATTGTCACCGGCACCGATGGTGTCGATGGCATTTACCCGGGGAGCGGCAACGTGATAAAGCCGGTTACCGGATAAATAGTAAGCGCCGTCTTCGCCGTTTGTAACAATGAGTTCACCGTGGATCATTTCCTTTAATCGAAACATCCGCCGGCCGATAGAATGACGATCGAAATTCAGCTGCTCGGACTCCAGAAACGCTGCAGAAGGGATGAAAAAGTCCGCCGCGGCCATCATATCTTCGATGCCGTCACGCCACCGTTCGCAATCGTACACGATTCGGATATTTTTACCTGCCAGGGTTTTCAGCTCCCTGCCAAGATAGGTCACTTCAGGATCCAGTAAAATAACACCGGTGAGATTAACCAGCTTTATCAGGTCAGGGCTGACGGTTATCTTCGGCAATGAATTGCGCTCGAAGATAATCGTTCGGTCACCGGTGGCGCCGGTCACAAATACATAAGACACCGGGGTCTTGCCGCCTTTCACCGTTTCGATGTATTCAGTGCCGACGCCGAAATCTTCCAATCGTTTTAAACAGAACCGCCCCTCATCGTCGTCGCCGAGCCTGCCGACGTAAGCAACCTTGCCGCCCAGCCTTGAGATACAGCAGGACGCCGTGCCGCCCTGGCCGCCACCCTCTGTTAGTCTGAATTCCAGAGGTGCTTTTTGATTTTCAGCGGGAAATTGTTGCACCACGGCGATGTAATCCAGGCAACTGCGTCCGATAACCACTACATCAAAAATACCCATAGCCTGCATATTCCATGAAAAGAATCATCCGGCTTTTTCGGGATGATCCAGATTGGTCAGGAATTCTCTAAACCAGGGTGGATTGAACATAATAATATATATGAGAAATATTGCGGTCAGGGGCAAGATGAATATGAGCAGATCCACCAGCAGGATAACCACGCAAATGATGATTCGAGATGTCAGGTTCATCCGGTTGTACCGTGAAAAAAGGTCATTCAGCATTTAAACGGGTTAAAATGGTGGTAGAAATACCCCGCCAGGTCTCCGTAATGGACTTCCGCATCCGACAGCCATTGCTCGATCAGGTTTTTGGAAAGCTCTTCATAATCAGGCCGTTGTTCTTCTTTTTCTTTGCATGCCATGCAGATCGGTTCGTGATTATATATGGATAGAATCCGATGGGCATTTGCCTCTAGTTTTCCACCGCAGCGCGGGCACACGACCAGGCATGCAAGATCTTTTTCCCACTTTTCTCTCATCGCAGAACTACCTCCGCTTAGAATTTCCAAGATTCAACGTCAACATGATGAAGATAAATATTATACATAGGTTTCGCAACCGGTTCTAATAGGACCGTACAAACCCCCCGTCCACCAGTATAGTCTGCCCGCTGATATAGGTGTTGGCTTCCGAGCACAAAAAAATGGCCAGCCGCGCCAGTTCCTCGGGTTCCCCGTAACGCGCCAGCGGAATTTCCTTTACAGCCGCCTGCTTCAGCTCCTCAATGGAAACGCCGGTATTGATTGCACGGGTGGTGTCTATCTGTCGAATCCTCTCGGTTTCGATTTTCCCGGGTCCAACCACATTGATCAATATGCCGGCAGAACCGTGTTCGCGCGCCAGGGATTTGGTCAGGCCCACCACGCCCATGCGAAAGGTATTGGAAAGAATCAGGTTGTCAATAACCTGTCGGGTGGATGATGAGGTGAGGTTGAGGATGCGCCCCCTTCCGGCCTGTTTCATGATCGGCAGCACCTCCCGGATGCTGCGGATAAAACTGAGCAGGGTCAGTTCAAAGGCGTTTTGCCAGATCTCGTCGTCAAAATCGTCAAATACTCCGGCAGGCGGGCCGCCGGTGTTGTTCACCAGGGCATAAATTGACCCGAAACGAGCCTTCGTGTTTGCAACTGCATTGCGAATATCATCACCATGGGTCATGTCACCCACCGTGTAGGCCGGTTCGATGCCGGTGGCGGAGGCAATATCTTTCTGTGCCTGTTTCAGCCGGACCTCACTGCGGCCAAACAGCATTACCCCGGCGCCCTCCCGGGCAAATTCGGTGGCGATTCCTTTACCGATACCCGCACTTGAGGCCATAACCAGAACTGCTTTGTCTTTTAAACCAAGATCCATATTTGTACACCTCCTAAGTCTACTAAACACAAATTAACCAATTAGATTTGGAAGCTGTTCGATGCAAAAATACAGGATCCTGGATACTGGATTCTGGTTACTGGATCAAGGATGAGGTCAACAGTATCATTGAAAAATAAGACATTTTCAATGATCCAGCATCAAGCACCCAGAATCGAGGATCATTTTCATATAAGCAAAACGAAAGCATCGGCTATCCGATATCGTCTTCGGTTCATGATTTAGTGTTCAACCTTAAGATCCGTAACCGGATTTTTCAGCGGTTCAAACCCATCGATGTGACATTCGACGATATCACCGTCTTTGATGACCACGGCTCCCGGGGTGCCGGTGGAAATAACATCGCCGGGCCTAAAAGTCATCACCCGGGAGAGAAACGAAACCAGGAATGAAGGTGAGAAGGTCATGTTGGCGACAACATTTTCGGCGTGCACCTGACCGTTAATGACCGTTGAGACCTTTAATTTTGATACCTCCGCAATTTCATCCGGCGTCACCAGCTGGGGGCCGAAACTGAAAAAGGTGTCAAAGCTTTTAGATACGGTAAGGTAACGGGTGTTTTGACGCAGGATATCCTCGGCCGTCATATCGATGATAGTGGTAAAACCGGCCACCACATCCAGCCAGTTTTCCTGTGAGACGTTTTTGCACTGCCTGCCGATGATAACGCCAAGTTCGGCTTCGGCGGTGGTTTTATTGGAAAGTGCCGGTATTTGTATCGTGTCACCGGGTCCGATGATGGTGGTGTCAGGTTTCATAAAGCTTCCCGGAATGCCTGTCGGTGTCTTTGCGGACAGATCGGCAGCATGATCAGCATAATTTAAACCGATGCCCCAGATTTTGGATGGATGGCGATAGGGCGGGGCACACCGGGACAGATCCGATGCTGTGGCATGCGCGTGCATCTCCTCCAGTTTTTCCCGGCCTCCGCTGAGATACCATTCATTCAGTACAGCCAGTTTTCCGCTGCGGATCAGCTCCAGCATGTCGCACGGCCACCTCCGGTCGAATAAATGATTGATGCTCTCCACCGGGATGTAACCGGATGATGTCCACACACTTAATTTTTCAGCACTCTTATCATTGATTACAGCAAGCCGCATGTTCACGCCTTATATTTTCAATGAATAAATTTGTACGTGTTCAGGGGGTACGTTTCCCCGTGTAACGATATTGTCGCAGTGGCTTTGTCATTTCAATGACTTAGCAGTGGGGGAGACCGCGGCTCCCGTACGTTTTTCGCGGGAGAACGCGGAGGGGGCAGGAATGCCCCCGCTGCTAAGTCATTGAAATGACCAGACACGTAGACACCGGAGTGAAG
>DAOVBC010000185.1 GCA_030670715.1 Deltaproteobacteria bacterium
CGGCAGCGGCATCGGAAGCTATCACGGAAAGGCCGGCTTTGATACTTTTACCCATCAAAAAAGCGTCCTGAAAAACACATTGAGATTTGATCTCCCGCTGCGTTATCCGCCGTATGGGAGTTTGAAGTTGATAAAAAAGATCCTTAGATAATGGGAAATCGAGTATACGAAAAAGTTGTTGAATACCACGAGCGCACCAAGCACCACTACCACCGCTATGCGCGATCCGCGGGACACATGGACTGGCAAAACCAGCCTAACCCGTTCAGGGTGTATAAAAATGCAGACACTTTCTCGCTGCCATTTCTCGAGAAAGACCCTGGTAAAGGCCACATGAGCTTATACCGCATGCCGTCTGCCGGACCTGAACCGTTCACCCTGAATAACATTGCCGGTTTTCTGGAATTATCACTCGGTCTGTCGGCCTGGAAGGCTAGCGCCAGGGGCAAATGGTCGCTGCGCATGAACCCTTCAAGCGGCAACCTGCACCCCACCGAAGCGCATCTCATTTTGCCCGAAGCGGACGATCTGAGAGCGGGAATTTACCACTACAACCCCCTGTTGCATGCGCTGGAGCTGCGCGCCGAATTGCCGCATAAATTGTGGCAAACCATTTCGGCTCACTTCGGCACCGGTGGTTTCCTGGTCGCTTTGAGCAGCATTTTCTGGCGGGAGTCATGGAAATACGGCGAACGTGCGTTTCGCTACTGCAACCACGATGCCGGCCACGCCCTGGCCGGTATAAGCTTTTCCGCCGGGTTGCAGGGCTGGAGAACAACTTTTCTAAATGCCCTTTCAGATGACGCCCTCGAAACCACTCTGGGTTTTAACAGGACCGATTGGCTGCCCCGGGAAGAAGAGCATCCCGACCTTTTGTGCTTTGTCTCCGGGTATCATGTTCAGGATATTCCACGCTATCTGCCGGATAATATCGTGGAAGCGTTTTCCGAGCTGCCTTTGGCAGGCGCTCCCAACCGCCTGAGCCGGGAGCGGGTCGACTGGCAGCTTATATACGAAACTGCTGAGCTGACGCGCAAGCCGACTACAGCCGGGGAAAAATATGATCTCAGCGCCATACCCTTTCTGGAAAATGCACGATCGGCCCTTTCTGCTGCCGAAATCATCCGCAAGCGCAGAAGTGCCACTTCCTTCAACCCGGATGGTGTGATCGATAAAAACAGGTTTTTTGCCATACTGGACAAAACCCTGCCGCGAACCGGATGCCTTCCGTTTGACATCCAGTTCGGTAACCCCTCAGTGAACCTTCTGCTTTTTGTTCACAATGTCAGAGAATTGGAACGGGGTCTGTATTTTTTTATGCGCGATACAAAAGACCTACAATCCATCAGGAATAATTTCCATCCTGATTTTGTGTGGCAGCAGATAACCGAAAAACTGCCGTTATACCTCCTGCAGAGTGGAGATTTCAGGCATGAGGCGATTCAGTTGAGCTGCCATCAGGAAATTGCCGGTTTCTCTGCTTTTTCTCTGGGCATGATCGCCAGGTTCAGTGAAACCGTCCGCAGTGCACCGTATCGATACCGTCACCTTTTCTGGGAAAGCGGAATGATCGGCCAGGTGCTTTACCTGGAAGCGGAAGCCCAGGGGGTGCGGGGCACCGGGATCGGGTGCTATTTTGACGATCCGGTGCATGAGCTTCTTGGCTTGCAGGACAACACCTGGCAGAGCCTGTATCATTTTACCATCGGTCTTCCCGTGGAGGACCCCCGCTTAACTACTTTGCCGCCGTATTCGCATTTAGAAAATTCGAGAAACAAATAGTTGTTTGTAATGGAATACTGAAAATCGTTTCAAAGTTCAGCATGCACCCTGCACCGTGGTTCGAACATCAAGTATCCTGGGTCGATCATCGCCTATCTCGGACCTGGCCCAAGGAGCAAGATTATCAATGTCAAATATTCAGAATATGAAAATACTTCAAGTAAATCTGGTAAATTGGTATTTAAAAAGCCACCGCAAACTCCCCTGGCGCGCAACCGCGGACCCCTATCATATCTGGGTGTCGGAAGTCATGCTCCAGCAAACCCAGGTGAATACAGTAATTCCGTATTACCGAACTTTCCTGAAGGAATTCCCGAATCTGAAGCATCTGGCCCGGGCCAATCAGCAACAGGTCCTGAAAGTGTGGGAGGGCCTGGGTTATTACGCCCGGGCACGCAACCTGCATCGCGCGGCACAAATCGTGCTGGAAAAGCATGGGGGCAGTATTCCTTCAAATCTTGTAGATTTTAAGAAACTCCCGGGTGTCGGGGATTATATAGCCGCTGCGGTTTTAAGCATCGCCTTTGATCGACCCTTTGCGGTTGTGGACGGCAACGTAAAACGGGTTCTGGCACGCCTGTTTCTTGAAAGCGCACCGGTGAACCAATCTTCTTCTCACAGAATATACAAAGATAAAGCCGAAAAAATACTGGATCGGAACGATCCCGCAGCATTCAACCAGGCCGTAATGGAACTGGGTGCGCTGATCTGCACCCCTCGAAACCCCGCCTGCGGCAGCTGCCCGGTTCAATCTCTTTGCCGTGCCTATCAATCCGGGAAAGTGAGCGCCTATCCAAAACGAATCAAAAAACAGCCGGTTCCACAGTATCACATCGCCGTCGGCATTGTGTATAAAAACGGCCGGGTGCTGATAACCCGGCGTAAACCTGAAGGGCTGCTGGGGGGATTGTGGGAGTTTCCCGGCGGTAAGGTCGATAAAAAGGAAGCGCCGCAGACTGCCTGTATCAGGGAGATCAAAGAAGAAGTCAATCTCAAGGTAGGCATTGACGATTACCTGACGCAGGTCCGCCACGCCTATACCCATTTTAAAATTGTTATGGATATCTACTGCTGCCGATATGTGTCCGGCCGGGTAAAACTCCGTGGCCCGGTAGATTATTGCTGGATAACGCTTGAAGAGATTGACCGGTATCCGTTTCCAAAAGCCAATCACAAATTCATTCCGCTGCTCAAGCAGAAAGGATAAATCCCATGAAAAAGACATATGACCCGCGGATGCATTCCGCCGAACATATCCTCAACCAGACCATGGTCAGGCTGTTTGACTGCGGCCGCTGCTTTAGCGCCCATATTGAAAAGAAAAAATCAAAATGCGACTACCATTTCCAACGCCCCCTGACCGATGCGGAAATCCGGGACATCGAGTCCCGGGTGAACCAAATTATTCAGACCGATCTGCCGGTGACGGAAGAATTGATATCGATGGCGGAGGCTGAGGCACAGTACAACCTGGAGCGGCTGCCGGAGAGTACAGAGGAAAAGATCCGTATTGTGAAAATCGGCGATTATGACGCCTGCCCGTGCATCGGTCCCCATGTCAACACAACAGATGATATTGGTCGATTCCG
Organism: Deltaproteobacteria bacterium; assembly: GCA_030670715.1. GTDB lineage: Bacteria > Desulfobacterota > Desulfobacteria > Desulfobacterales > SG8-13 > DAOVBC01. The sequence continues at coordinate 3,372 of DAOVBC010000185.1, forward strand.
TATCACGACCACGAGCTATGATGACGGGATTTTAAGAATCCGTTACAAGCTGCATAGAGATTCGACCGGTTAGCGCAGCGCTCTATATACAATAAAAGCAGCTCCCGTGTTGGAACAGCCTTTCCGGTGGTAGGCAGTGTAAATACAAAGTATGAATTGTATTAACAAGTAAAGAATCCGGGTCCAAAGGGTCCGGCTTTGCTTAACCCGCAGGAGTATTGCACAGATCTCAACTCAACCGGCTGGAATGTTGGAATATTGGAGTACTGGAATATTGGGTAAAAAAATGGAACTCTGCCGAATTAGGATTCTTAAAAGACCAGTGGATTATATAAATCTGGATCCCCCAGCCCATCATTCCATTATAGCGCTAAAGCTTCACTGCGTGCCCATTACTCCATTATTCCTGTTGGATAATCGGGTATTTTTTAGCGGCCCAGTCAACGATTCCGTAACGCATGTTTGTAATCTGGGTGAAGCCGCTGTCTATTAAAATTTTCGAGGCCACGGTACTGCGGTTCCCGGTCGCGCAGTAAATCAATATGTCCTTTTCCTTGTAGGCGGAGAGCTCTTTCAGTTGCGCATATAAAATCTGAACCGGGATGAGTACGGCATTTTTCAAGTGGCCCCTGCTGTATTCTGCGGGAGTCCGAACATCCAGTATCAGTGGATGATCTGATTTTATAAACCCGGCGGCTTCCCTTGAGGTGACTTCTCTGTAATTGAGCTGATGATAGTCATTGACCGTTATGCTGCCATTCACGCTTCCCAGGGTAAATTCGAACGTACCCGCCTTTTTCATTTTGAAATAGGGGGCACCCTCAGGACTATCCGGAATGTTTTTGCTGATTGAAAGCGCCGGTATTGAAAGAATCGGATTCCGGAAAGACCCATTCAGCTTGAATTTGAGATAATCTCCGCGGTACACGTTCAAATGAATGTTTTTATCGGAGTTAGAAACCGGGATGATTCGATACCCGTTTTTAAGTTCGCCGGAAATTTTTCCATCTGATTTTGTCGCGCCGGCATTTTCCGGTGAAAATCCCGCCAAAAAGCATGAAACAAGAATAAGAATGATAAAAAATGAAATCCTTTTCATTATTCACCTCGGTAAATTATTTTCGGTTTTGCAGAACTGATAACGCATGCAGCATGAGACTGCATCCGTTTTGATATTTTGACCCAAAAACCTGTTAATATGTTTTGCCGGAGCCGGAACACCATTGTCCCCACCGGCAGCATTTAATTAATCTAACCATCCCCGCGGTGAATGCAACTCCGCGTTGTGGTCCTGTAGAAGGTTGTCAGAGGAATGGGTATGAATACCTTGAAGTTAGTCGTTCGGTAGATTATTTTTTGGCGGGCAATATTATGGCCCGATATCGTCCTTCGTGAAGGAAATATTCACTTTTGGGACGGGAGCGCGCTAAACTTTAAAACATTTTTCTTCGTCCCCCTATTTTTAAAAACTCGAATATCCTCTTGCAATTTCTTTTATTTTTCTACTTGACATTAAAATATGCTTTTTCTATTTATAAATAATATTGAATCTCAATAGCGCTGCAACCTACCCTGGTTAATTCTGCGTCTGTTTTGCAGTTAATTCTCCACTCATTATTTTACCGCTTTATTTGATTCTTTTTACGATATACCGAAAGGTTAAGCCTGCTGCAAATCATTATTGGAATATGACATATTTAATCGGGGGGGATGAAAATGGATATTGTCGAAACCTATCGAAAAACCATTGACCGACGCTCCGGTTTAGATCGCAGACAGCCGGAAACATCTCTATCTGTTCATTGGGAAAGGCGAAACTTTCCAGACAGAAGAGATATATTCAAGTCGCCTGAAAAAATTCACACCTCAAACTGGAGAAACTGGAAATTCATTTTTGGAAAATCAAAACAGACATCAGCCGAAACCGATATGCTGCCGTTCCAGATGTCGCCGTCTGAAAATTCAGCCGACAGGTCTAAATTTATTGAAAGAGCTTATGAACGCATAAACTATAAAGCCCCAATT
>DAOVBC010000098.1 GCA_030670715.1 Deltaproteobacteria bacterium
GCCGGGTTTTCACCCACCAGAATGGTGACAAGCCCCGGAACAACCCCGTGCTTTTCCTTTATTTGAGCAACCTCTGCGGTAATTTCCTCCAGAATTTCTTCCCGGATCTCCGTCCCCTTGATTAGCTTTGCCGACATCATCGTCCTCCTTTTAATTTTGTTGTAGATGGTCCAGTCTATTCTCTTACCCGAACATGTCACGAAATATCCGGGTTTACAGGGCGGGTAAGATTAACCGAGTCACTACTAAATCAATAATCGTCCGATGTCAAGAAGACTCGACACGCGAACTTGGATACTGGAAACTGGAAACTGGATCCTGGAAACTGGATCAGGGATGGCGGCATAAATAGAAGATAAAAAGTGGCGGGCACAGCTTCAGGCTGAATAAAATCCTTCGCCCATGACCCATTACCCCTAACCTATTCTATTACCTGCTGATTACCCCAATTATATTGGGTAAGGGGTATTCAGCAAGCCGACGGTTTCATCCAGCCCGAGCATAATGTTCATATTCTGGACCGCCTGACCGGCGGCACCCTTTACCAGGTTGTCGATGGCCGCCATGAGGACCAACCGGTTGTTGCGTTCATCCAGTTTAAAACCGATATCACAAAAATTGGTACCGCGTACATGCAGGGTGTCAGGAGGCTTTGTGTCCTGACGCAGCCGCACGAAGGGCCTCTTTTCATAACAATCGTCGAAACACTGCCGGATTTCCTCCGGGCCGATTTTCCCGGCGGGGGTCGCATAAATGGTTGTCAGCATACCCCGGGACATCGGAATCAGGTGCGGGATAAAGGTAATGTTCACCTCCTGTCCGGCTTCACGGCTGAGGACTTCTTCCATCTCAGGATTGTGGCGGTGTTCGGCAACTTTATACGCCTTGAACGATTCGGTCACCTCACAAAACAGGGTTGTCAATGAGGGAGACCGGCCAGCGCCGCTGACACCCGATTTTGAGTCGGCGATGATCGTGCGATGGTCGAGCAGGCCTTTTTTCAACGGCGGTATCAGCGGCAGGAGCACACTGGTTGGATAACAGCCGGGATTGCCGATCAGGGTCGCACTTTTTATGTCTTCAAAGTATACTTCCGATAATCCATAGACCGCTCCGGAAAGCAACTCCTTTGCCGTATGGGGTTCATAATGGGCTTCATACGTCAGGGGGTCTTGAAACCTGAAATCCGCGGAAAGGTCAACGACTCTTTTCCCGCGCTGTATCAGCTCCGGCACTATTGCCATGGGAAGCTTGTGGGGCAGTGCCGTGAAGATGACATCAGCGCGATCACACAAGCGATCGATATTATATTCTTCGCAGGTCAAATCTACGACACCGGCCAGCGCCGGGTAAATCGCCTCAAATTTCTCGCCGGCATAATTTCGGGAAGTCAGCACTGTCAGCTCGACTTCGGAGTGACCGGCGAGGATCCTTACGAGCTCAGCGCCTGCATAGCCTGTCGCCCCAATCACACCCACTCTGGTCATATTGCCTCCATTTAATCAAAAAGTATGCAGTTGCAGTACCTTATCGTTTTGGATTTGAAATTCGCTTCTAACAGAGAACACGCTCAATTGCAATGATGATTGAAATACCGGCTATATTGTTGTATATTATCAATCAGTACAAGTCTGGATGCTGAACGATTTTATTCCATCACCCATTTATTATCATGCCGGTTTACGAGTACGAACATATCGAAAAGCCTTGTGAAAAAGGCAAGGTCATCGAAGTAAAACAATCGCTGACCGACGCGCCTCTGTCCCGCTGCCCGCAGTGCAAAAAGCCGGTGCGACGCATCATGTCGGCACCGTTCATCAGCGCCCCGAAGTCCAACAGCGAATTGCGTGATCTCGGATTTACCAAACTGGTCAAGCGAGATGACGGCGTTTACGAAAATGTCACCCGCCGTAAGGGAGAGAGCCGCCTCATGGAACGCAATAAACCGGAAACCATACCGGATCTGAGCAAGACGATATCCGAATAAAAAATTAAAAAAGCCCCGTGAAAATTCACAGGGCTTTGTAATTACCAGAGTGATCATGTATTCGGTTTAACCGCCGAGATAGGCTTTCTTCACCTCCGGGTTTTCGAGCAGTTCTTCCGAAGGTCCTTCCAGCACGAGGTTGCCGCTTTCCAGAACATACCCGCGCCCGGCAAATTTCAGTGCCATCCGTGCATTCTGTTCCACCAGCAGAATCGTGGTACCCTCCTTGTTGATCTCCTTTAACGCCTCAAAAACATTGAGCATCAGCAAAGGGGCCAGCCCCATGGACGGTTCATCCAGGAGCATTATTTTTCTTCCGCTCATAAACGCCCGGCCGATGGCAAGCATTTGCTGTTCACCGCCGCTCAGGGTTCCGGCTTTTTGTGTTTTGCGTTCATCCAGACGCGGGAATATCGCAAATACCCGCTCGATGTCTTTTACAATATTCTCCCTGTCCTTGCGGGCAAAAGTTGCCAGCTTAAGGTTTTCCAGAACAGTCAGATTGCCGAACAGGCGCCTTCCCTCCGGCACATGAGATATCCCCAGCTGACTGACGACTTTATCGGCCGCATATTTAAGCAGATCCTTGTCCTGGAAGGTCATGCGGGTGCCTTCATCCACCGGTACCATCCTGGAAATCGCCCGCAGCGTTGTGCTTTTTCCGGCACCGTTGGCCCCGATGATCGTTACAATCTCACCTTCATCGATATCAAAATTAACCCCGTGGAGGGCTTTAATCTTATCGTAAGAAACCTGCAAATTTTCCACTGACAGCAACATCAGTCTATCGCCTCCTTGCCCAGATAGGCATCAATCACTTTGGGGTTGTTCTGGATTTCTTCCGGAGTCCCTTCGGCAATCACCTCGCCGAACACCAGGGTCTGAATTTCCTCGCACAATTCCATAACCAGTTTGAGCCGGTGTTCGATTAATAAAATGGCCAGTCCGAATTCTTTATGAACCTGGCGGATGATTTCCATCATCTGAAGCAACTCTTCCGGATTCATACCGGCCGTCGGTTCGTCCAGAAACAGAATTTTCGGCTCCATTGCCAGTGCCCTGGCCATCTCGACCCTTCTCTGATCCCCGTATGGCAGGTTAAGGACGTTCTGGTTCGCCAGGCCGGAAATACCCACGAGTTCAAGGAGACGGTAAGCTTTTTCCTCGGCCTCGGTTTCCTGCCGCTTTCGTTTCGCTGTTCCAAAGAAGGCGCCGACCAGCCCGTAGGTCATCCTTGAGTATTGGGCCATGATCACGTGATCGAGAACGCTCATATGGCGCCACAGCAACAGGTTCTGGAAGGTCCGGCCGAGCCCTGCGGAAGCAATCTGGTATGGCTGAAGACCCACCAGGTTCTTACCCTCCAGGCTAACGACACCCTCGGTGGGTTGGTGAATGCCGGTAATCAGATTGAAAATGGTCGTTTTGCCTGCTCCGTTGGGACCGATCAATCCCCTGATCTGGCCGGGTTCGATGTGAATATCGTAATTGTGCACGGCCCGCAACCCGCCGAAATAATGAGTCATTTTCTCTACCTGAAGCAATGACATGTTACACCTCTTTTCCCGGACTCTGCTTCGGCCGAATCAGCTTCTTAACGTTAAATTCCTTGAATGCGATCAGGCCTGTCGGACGGAAGATCATCACCAGAATCAGAAGCAGCGGGATGACAATCCATTTAAAAAGTTCCAGTGGGCGCAAGGCTTCGCCGAGAATACTCAGGCTCACGGCACCCACAATCGACCCGTACACCGAGTTCAGGCCGCCGAAGTAAACCATGGCCAGAACCTCTGCCAGTTTTTGGATGCCGAATGTTGTCGGATTCACGTAGCGTAAAACGTGGGCAAACAGCCCGCCGGCCACCCCGGCCCAGAAGGCGGCAAACATAAAGGCCACCATCTTGGTGCGCCGGGTATTGACGGTCATGGCATTGGCGGCCGTCTCCTCATCCCGAACAGCGTTGAGCGCCTTGCCGAGGGTGGAGCGCACAAAGTTGTTGATGATCCAGATACAGGCGACGGTCCAGGCAAAAACGATGGGCAGGTTGGCCCAATCCGGCTGACTGCTGAGTCCACGCGGGCCACCGACAAATTCCAAATTTTCGATCAGACTTTTGACAATAAACAGAAACGCCAGGGAGATGATCGCAAGGTAATCTCCCCGGGTTTTAAAAGAAGGAATGGCGACCAGCAATGCCCCCAGGGATGCAACGCAACCGCCCAGAATGAGCCCCAGCGGGAATAGGAACGGGCCCAAAAAGGAAGGCAAAAGCGCCTGCCCGAACAGGCTGTCGTTGACAAAAAGGGATACGGTAAAAACCGAAGCGGTATACGCTCCCAGGGCCATAAACCCGGGGTGTGAACAGGAGAACTCTCCCATGTAACCGTTGATCACGTTCAGGCTTACGGTTACCATGATGGCGATCAGGGTAAATTTAAGGATTAAGAGCCGGTAATCACTCACTTCGGCCCAGATATGCAAAATTGCATAAAGCAGAACCAGGTGGATTAGAACGGATCCTTCCATGGAAAAATTGATCAGTTTTTCCGCCAGCCGGTTGGCCGGTTCAAGAGACAATCGGGCAATAATAACGATCGGCAGAAAATATATCAACAGCACAAAAAGCATTGTGCTGGGAACAAGCATCGGCTTTTTCAACACGGTCACGAAGCCGAAGAGCACCGGAATTTTAGGCAAACCCAGTGCCAGTGCCAGCGGCATGCCCACAATTTGTTCCAGAATAACCGCGACCAGCGCACCGAAAAGCCACCCTATAATCGGTACCCGGGAAAAAAGTCTCCCGATTTTGCTTTTCAATCCACTTTCAGGTGCAGATAGTTCGCTGCTTGTTGCTTCCATTTCAATCCCTTTCGAAAAAACAACCGGTTTTTCCGTGCATGGTTCCGGTTGCTACAGTCTCAATTTGGCACTGTACGGCTCGCCAAAGAAACCGTAGGGCCTGAAGACCAGAATGAGCAGTACGATGGAGTAGGCGATAAGATCCCGCAGGGTCGAAGGAAAAATCATGGCCACGAAAATTTCAATAAACCCCAGTAAGAATCCCGCCAGAGTCGCTCCCATAATCGAACCTCTGCCGCCCAGAATCGCCGCGACAAAAGCCTTCCATCCGAATATAATCCCCATGTACGGATCCAGGACCGGATAGGCGACCCCGAAAAGAATGCCGGCCACTGCAGCTAGGGCCGACCCGATAGCGAAGGTCATCCTGGCAATGTGGTTTATCGACACACCCATCAAGGGCACAACCACATAATCAAAGGCCATCGCCCGCATGGCCATCCCCCAGCGGGTCTTTTTGATAAACAGATGTAAAGCCAGCATGAACGAAAGCGAAATAGCTACGATCATGATTTTTTTGTTGGTGATGAACACGCCACCGATGTTATAGGTCACAGTATCGATCAAAGACGGAAAGCTCACCCGCTGGGTGCCCATTCCCCACAAGATGAGGATTTCGAGAATAATTCCGATCATCAAACCGGTAATGGCAGCCGATGCACGCGGCGCCTCCCGCAGCGGCCGGTAGCCCACCCGTTCGACGAACATCCCCAGAAAGGAGGTCAAAAACATGGAAAGGAGGATGGTCAGCACCAGGATCAGCCAACCGGGCAGCGTAAAAGCCCATAGTGAGGCAAGGACCATCAGGCCGGTCGCAACACCGAATCCGATATAGGCCCCGACCATAAAAATGTCTCCGTGGGCAAAGTTAAAAAGCATCAAAATGCTGTACACCATGGAGTAACCCAATGCGATCAGCGCATAGAAACTGCCCCATTGTAGTGCGTTTACAAGGTTTTGCAGGAAAAATGCCATCGAGTCTGCTCCTTATTCCTTCAAAAAGGCGGGCGCAGGAAGATGATCCCTGGCCCGCCAATTTGTTTGACGCATTTTAGCTCGGTTGGCTTAATACGAAATGAATTGGCCTGAATACGGTATTGAATATCCAGGCTTGATATTCGGGTCCCGGAAGCCTTTTTGAGAAATCAAAGCTTCCGCACCGATATCGAATACTACGGGCAAACAGATTCGTAAAACTCAAATTCACCCTGGTCGCTGATCCGAACGATAACGGCACATTTTGCTGGATCACCGTCTTCGTTGAAGGTCATATTACCTGTAATGCCGGAGAATTCCTTAATCTGTGCCAGCGCATCGCGAACGCATTGACGGTCTGCTTTCAAATCTCCGGTAATCGTGCCGCAGTCTTTAATGGCCTGCTGCGCAATCCGCATGGCATCCCACGTCAAGGCACCGACGTCATCCGGTACGTAGCCGTGCTCCTTGTTGTAGCGGTCGATAAATTCCTTGGTCGCTCCCTTGGCAGCGGCAGCAGCATAATGGGTGCTGAAAAACAACCCGTAGCAGTCCTTGCCACAGAGCTGAACGGTTTCGGCCGAACCCCAGCTGTCGCTGCCGACAATCGGTTTGTCCCAGCCCAGCTGATGGGCCTGCTGTACAATCAGGGCAACCTCATTGTAGTATTGCGGACTAAAAATGAATTGAGCGCCGGAGTTGATGATATTCGTCAGCTGGGAACTGAAATCGGCGTCCTTGGTGGTGAAACTCTCATATGCGACAACCGATCCGGCACCATTGAGGTCCTCCCAGGCTGCCTTAAAGAACTCGGCCAGGCCTTTGGGATAGTCACTGGCCACGTCGTAAAGAACCGCTGCCTTGTCAAACCCGAATTCTTTCTTGATGAACTTGGCCACAACCGGGCCCTGAAACGGATCCAGAAAACAGCCGCGGAATACATAGGGACGATCCTTGGTGGTTTTCGGGTTGGTGGACCAGGGGCTGATCATCGGGGTGCTGTAGTTGTTGGCCACCTCACCCGCCGGCACCGCCTGCTTTGAAGACTGCGGACCGACGATGATCAGAACATCGTCCTCTGTGATCATTTTAGTGTTGACCTTGACGGCTGATTCGGCCTTGGACTCATTGTCCTCAATTACCAGTTCAACCATATATTTTTTACCGCCAACATCAAGCCCGCCGGCGGCGTTAACGTCGGCCAGCCACATCTGAGCCGCAAACTTGGTGCCCTCACCCACTTTGGGAATATCTCCGGTGATGGGCGCATTGATACCGATCTTAATGGTTTTGGGGGCCTCGGGTCCGCAGGCGAATAAAACCAGACCGAAGATGAGACAACATGCAACAGCGATACTGATTAATCCTTTTTTCATCATTCCCTCCTTGTGTGTAAAGATACAAACCCTTTTTTGCTCAAGCTAAATTCGGACTGATAGCACAGGGTTTTTGGATAATCAACCTCTAAAATGCACTATCGGGTTATACCCGTTTGCCCGGTGAGCCCGTTTGGCCCGAAAAAACGCCCCCCGGTTGAATTCCGATGGGAATAGGGGTTCGACCTTCGGTAAAGCAACCTTTCTTTTCCTTTTGAATGGAACAATTTATTGATGAATCTATAAAATTTTGTATTGGATATTGACAATTTCCACAATTTTCGATAGGAATTTTGGCGGTCCCTTCTTATTTATCCATCGTTCACTGTGCACCGCATATTGCATAAAATATTCGGGCCAGCCATTTGGAGCCACCATGAAAATCGATGATATCAACATCGAAATTATCAAACACCTCCGGGACGGCAGAAAATCCTTCAAAATATTAGCAAAAAAACTGGGCATATCCGAAAACACCGTCCGGTCGCGGGTCAACAAACTGATTGATGAGGGCATCCTGGACATTACAGGTCTCGTTGACCCGGAAGCGATCTCCGGCCACCGGGTGGTATTTATCGGTGTAAAACTGTCGACATTTAACCTT
>DAOVBC010000028.1 GCA_030670715.1 Deltaproteobacteria bacterium
TGCCCTGACCCTGGGGGTTCAGCTGGATGAGGATGCAAAATATATTCAGACCAACAAACAGCAGGAAACCAACATTCCCGGAATTTATGCGGCAGGCGATATTTGCGGTCCGCCCTGGCAGATGGCCAAGGCTGTCGGTGAGGGCTGTGTGGCGGGTCTTGAGGCGGCGACATATGCGAAGAAGCTGAAAGTGTAAAAGATGTCCTCCAGATGAATTCGGTTTTTTTTAAATTCATCACAGGTGACATTTTTTGTCAAAATTTTGGCTGATTTTTGTCACTTTGTATTGCGTCAATAAACATCAAATTTTATAACCCGCTGATAATTAAACGGAAAGTAAAATAACGCCGGTTGGCACGATAGTTGTATCAATATATCTCGTACCTGTGTCATTCATTATCCGGAATATAGAGGATGTTTCAGAGCCGGACTGATAACCCTTGGTTGAATTGGAACGAGTTGGAACGGTAACCTTAACACGGAACCTTTAACCCTCTGAAACTAAACGAACCTTTAGCCTGTAGGAATTGTTAAGTTGTTAACGAAACAGCATAACCCCTAATTGCACTAGGTCTCTGAAACATCCTTTATATAAATTTTGAAGCAAACTCCCCGCGGTAGCCAGCCGGGGAGTTTTGCTTTTGGAGGGATGGTGCAAAGGAGTTATGAGGCGGTCTTGAAGGCGATCCGCGGTCAGGACGAAATGATCGGGGCGGTCCTGGACATCCTGCGCTGATCTGTTCCCGATCTTGATATTCTCCAGTTCAGCCCCGGTTTAATGCGAACATATAGTAATCTATAGCGACCGGCGCCCCTGATGGATTTCCATCGATCCTATCTGTAAACCTCTTTTTCAGCATTAACATCTCCCCTGGATTTTTATTTGCTCTTTGGCGGGCATAATTATAATATACCGGTATTATATTAATTTCTGTTTTCTTTCAGCTTGGTATCCTAACCCGGATCCATAATAAGGGGAAATTAACATCCATCGGAGTATGCAGGTTTTGCCGGATAAAAAATCGATTACCTGTCGCATTGACCGGTTATTAAACAGCCGGAACGTTCGGGGGCCGCTGCATTATCTGAGAACGTCTCTTCCAGGGGCCGCTGAAATCTATATTGTTGGAGGAGCGATCAGGAACGTTATTATCGAAGCGGCGCATGGAACAGGACCGCGGACGGAAGACATTGATGTATTTATCGGGAACCTGCAGGCCGGATTTGATCCGGCAGATATTTTTGCCGAAGATCGTTTCAAATTCACGGATCTGGGTGGTGTCAGATGGCAGCCGGAAGATACGGATTTGCCGTTTGATATCTGCCTGTTGCCCGACTTCGTGATATTAAAAAAGTATCGCCTGAAACCGAACCTGAAGAATTTACTGGCTGCGATCGATTATACCGTTAACACGGCGGTATTCGATTGCCGGCGCAGGGCGCTGCATGAAAAAAACTGCATCGCGGACGTTTGCAGGAGATATATAGATTTTAATACCCGTCTGTTCTACAATAAAGAATCCACGGCCTTTCGTTCTCTCGTTTTAAGGTTTAAAACAGGTTTCAAGCTGTCGGAATCTGTATTTTATTTCCTTAAAAACGATATCAGCGTTGAAATCTTAGAGTTTTTAACCAATATTTTCCGCGCCAGGTTTGACCGGGAAAAAACAAAAGCGCTCCTGGATGATTATGATAGAATTACCGGCTACAGGGATTACAGAGATTATGTGCAAAGGGCACCGGAGTGCCTGGAACCAGCGGTATAACCTACTGCTGCGTCCTTTATGTAATTTATAAAACTCGGATTGGTTTTATTGTTATTCCTATTTTTTGATTATATTTTTGGGACACACCACTAAATCTCGTATCCCGCCCACCGGCGGGAGAACCAAAATTATAGACGATGCTCAAAAAACTGTTCGTCACTGCAATTGTTTTTCTTCTGCTTTCCACGCTCGGGCTGTTTATTTACGGCTGGCATTTGTCGATGCGGATTGAAAAGCGTTTTTCCGCCCGGCGCTGGCAGATTCCCTCTACGGTGTATTCGGACACCACGCTCATTTATCCGGGTCAGCGTTTCAGCCTGACGCTATTAAAAAATAAGTTGCAGCATCTCGGATACCGCCCGGTTTCACATCGGCCGCACCGGAAAGGCGAGATGCGGCTGGTGGCTTCCAGTGCCGAAATTTTCCTCAATGATCTTAAGCTCCCCTCACAGACACGGCCGGGATTTCCGGTAAAAATCCGTATTGATGGGAACCATGTTGAATCTGTTGAGCGGATTGATCGCCACGATTTCCTGCCGATTCTCGAACTGGAGCCCGAAGAAATCGGACAGTTTTACGGTCATGAAAGAGAGCGCAGGCAGCTTGTCTCTTTCCAGCAGGTTCCCGATCATCTAGTTTACGCAGTGCTGGCGGCTGAAGACAGCAGGTTTTACGAACATGCCGGCTTTGATCCGCTTGGCATCCTGCGGGCGCTTATTGTCAACCTGCTCCACGGGTCAATTCGCCAGGGGGGGTCGACCATTACCCAGCAGCTGGCCAAAAACTATTTCCTAACGCCGGAACGCACCGTTTCACGCAAATTTAATGAGTTGATGATGTCGGTGATCATTGAGCTCAGCTACGGTAAAAATGAAATACTGGAAATATATCTAAATGAAATTTATCTCGGTCAGAAAGGATCGGTTGCGATCAACGGCGTCGGTGAGGCATCCTATTTTTATTTCGGCAAAGCCATCGGCGACATCTCCCTGATTGAGGCGGCGACCATTGCCGGTCTGATTAAATCCCCGGGCCATTACTCTCCCTATGTGGATAAAAAGCGATGTCAAGAGCGCAGAAACACGGTACTGCGCGCCATGCAGACCAAAAACTGGATTACCGAAGAACAGCTCTTCGACAGCCTGGCATTGCCGGTCCAGGTGGCCGGATCTTCTCTTCCGGTAAAACAGGCGCCCTATTTTATGGATTACCTCACCCGCCAGCTTGAAACCCTCTACTCCCCTGAGGATCTGGTCAGTCTCGGCCTTTCGATATATACCACGCTGGACACCCGGGTGCAGGCCGCCGCCGAATGGGCGCTAAAAAAAGGCCTGGTTCGGCTCGAAAAAGCGAATCCGGCTCTCAAGCGCAAGGATCCGAACCGCCAACTTCAGGGCGCAATTATTGTCATGCAGCCGAAAACCGGCTATGTACTGGCGATGGTTGGCGGAAGGGAATACAATGTCAGCCAGTATAATCGCATCATTCAGAGCCGCCGGCAACCCGGCAGCGCCTACAAACCATTTATATATCTTGCAGCCCTGGATACATTGACAGCGGCATCACGGCTGTCCAACGCTCCCGAAACTTATATGGTTAACGGTAAGCCATGGGAACCTCAGAATTTCTCCGAGGACTTTGAATTCGACGTGAGTGTGCGCACTGCCCTCACAAAATCCCACAACCGGGCAACCGTCGATCTGGCCATGCAGGTGGGCCTCGACCGGCTGGTTAAGCAGGCCGGACAATTTCATTTCACCACACCGTTTAAAGCCTATCCGTCCCTGGCGCTCGGGGCTTTTGAGGTGATTCCGGTTGAACTGGCCCGCGCGTACTGTACTTTTGCCTCCGGCGGGATATTGCCCTATCCTTTGTCATTAAAGGATGTGGCAGATGAGAACGGAAATATTTTGAAACAGACCCACGTCAACATCAAACGCTTGATATCCTCGGCAAAAGCCTTTATCATTACGGATATGCTGAAAAGTGTGGCCACGGTGGGCACCGCCCGTTCTATCGGAAATTGGGGGATATCGGGAATTGTGGCTGGTAAAACCGGCACCACCAGTAATTACAAAGACGCCTGGTTTGTCGGTTACACGCCGGATATTCTGGCACTTGTCTGGGTCGGATTTGACAACGGTGATTCAATTTCCGCCACCGGATCTTCCGCCGCCTTGCCCATATGGGCCGATTTAATGAAGGCGATTCCACAATATATTTCCGACGCTCATTTCAAGATACCGTCGGGAGTTGTAACCCGCACCGTCTGCAGCGAGACAGGGCTGCTGTCGGCCGGCAGAAAATGCCCGGAACCGATGGAAGAATATTTTCTTAAAGGCCACGAGCCGGAAGAATATTGCCCGATTCATCCTAAGCAGGGGGGGCTGAAGAGAATAATCGATGGGATCAAAGGTTTTTTCAAAAAAGAGTAACCGGTTTTTGGCAGTATTTTTGATCGCCGGTGTTTTTCTTTCTTCAGGTTGTACGAAAAAACAGTCGGTCGCCGTTTCACCTGATACTCCGACACCGCCCTCACCGGCGGAAGAGATGCCCGAAGCGGGTGAGTCAGCGAATCCGCGGGTGGCGGCCGCCCTCGAATTGACCCGCCAGGGGAAGCGCTTTCTTGATAACGGAGACCCGGATGCCGCTATACGGGTCCTTGAACGCGCCGTCAACCTGGATCCTTCCGCGAGTGAGAATTACTACTACCTTTCCGAGGCCTGGCTGATGAAGGAAAATCCCGAACAGGCCGGAGAATTCAACCGCCTGGCGGAGGAGTACCTCGAACAGGATCCGGCCTGGGCTGTCCGCATCGCCCGGCAACGGGACCGCATAGAAGAACTGGGAAAATGAAAACCGGCCATCTAAACCGGGTCTTCACCAACAGATATGCCATTGAGTCCCGGTGGGATCTCGAGCCGGCAGAAGCCATCGCGCTGCAGCACCGCCTTTCATGTTCTGTCATTAATAAATCGACTCTGAAGGCGGTAAAGACGGTGGCTGGCGTGGATACCGCATATAGACAGAATGTTGCCCGGGCAGCCGTCGTAATGATGACTTACCCGGCGCTGGAAACAATGGGTGATGCTGTGGCCGAGCGAGGCATAAATTATCCCTATATTCCGGGGTTGCTCACATTCCGTGAGGGTCCGGCCGTGCTGGCAGCTCTAAGCCAGCTGGAGACCCGCCCGGATCTATTAATATTTGACGGGCAGGGGATTGCTCATCCACGCCGCTGCGGCATTGCCAGCCATATCGGGGTTCTGATGGACATTCCCGCCATCGGTTGCGCCAAAACGAAACTGGTGGGGCAGTACGATGAGCCTGCCCTGCAGCGCGGCTCTTTCACCCTTCTGACCCATAAGGGGCAAACCATCGGGGCCGTTGTGCGCACCCGCACCAATGTGGCACCGGTGTTTGTGTCGACCGGTCACCGGGTGAGTCTGCAGGACAGCGTCAGGTTCGTTCTGGATTGCTGCCGGGACTACCGGCTTCCCGAAACCACCCGCCGTGCCGACCAACTGGCGGCCTTTCCAAATAAATAATCAGGAAAAACGGCTGAAACTGTAGAATAAAATGCCAACATCCTTGATCCAGAATCGAGTATCCAGTTTCCGGTATCCTATACAGGGGTGCTCAGGCTTTCACCGGAAGCAGTCAGCACGTGAACGAAAAAAGCTTTTTCACCGACAACGGCCATGATCAAAAAAAAACTTTACGGTGATACACTCAAGGATCAGCTGGTTGCCAGCGCCAAAGACCGCTCCTATAATTTTTCACTGGTCGACGACACTGTTTGCGGTGTCATGATCCACGGCACGCGGATGGTCAATGAGATGCGGTTCAACCACGAGTTGGGAATTCTGGAAACCCTGGTACTGGGACGGGCTTACCTGGGGGCCGGTTTGATGTCTGCCGGCTTGAAGGGCGAGGATCGTCTCAGTCTGCAGATTGAATGCTCGGGGCCGATCAAAGGCCTGGTGGTGGAAGCGAACGCCTTCGGAGAGGTGCGCGGCTATTTGAAAAACATTTCGATTCCAATCGAAAAACCGGTGGAGGATTTTGATCTGTCCCGTTTCTTTGGTGCCGGCTTTCTTTCCGTCACCCGGTATCTGAAGGATGCCAAACAGCCTTTTACCGGTACCGTTACCCTCGAATACGGGAATGTTGCCAGGGACCTGGCGAATTACCATCTCACGTCAGAGCAGATACCGACTGCCTTTAATTTAAGTATTCAGTTTGACAGGGAGGGTGAGGTTGTCGGTGCCGGCGGGTTGTTTCTGCAGGCCATGCCCGGTGCAGCTGATGACATCACTGCCGGTCTTGAAAGTCTGGTGTTGAATTTTCCTTCCCTGGGAAAAGAATTTAGCGCAGGCAGTGATCCGGAGGCATTGATTCGTGACATGTTCCAGTCCTATTCACCAAAGATGCTGGCAAACCGGCGGATCGAGTTTATGTGCCACTGCAACAAGGAAAAGGTTCGCAACCTGCTGACCATGCTGCCGGTGGAGGAGCTGAAAGATATTCTTGAAAACGGCCCTTTTCCGGTCGAGTCTCGCTGCCACCATTGCAGCACACCCTATCTTTTCAGCAGGGAAGAAATACAGAAGATATATGGGGTGAGATATCCGGATAACTGAGTGACTAAAATGAACTAAAGTTTAAAGTGCCTAAAGTCAGCCCCGCCCCGGGCGAACCGGAACCGGGAAAATTTCATCCATAGACACTAAGATAGTGTAACCTCAGATGGCATCCTCTTTTTACAGGCGATTTTTGCAACTTCATTTGATTTAAAACTGAAAAGCATTTTGCAATTGACGAACATGACCTGAGATCATAAAATTACTACAACCTATCTCAAAAATGCAGATTGCGCCAAAGGACCCCGCCATAGGGCGGGATTTCACATCTAATCTTATGATGTGGTGTTCAACAAGCGTCCCGTGATTTGAAAACGGAGCGTACATGTGAGTACGTGAGTATTTCAAATCGCGGGACAACACCGTAATTGGGTGCTAGATGTATTTTTGAGATAGGTTGTAATCAGAGTTTGATTTCTTTTATAGGGGGTGAAGATTGAAAGCTGAATCAGTTCTTGAGATTGTTGACCAGGGTGCGTGGAATGGTGGTACAACAGTGGATAACACCATGTTTGAAAAAATGGGGCTTGTTTTCAAAGGTGGGATCCCTGTCAATAGTAAAACGATCGAAGAGAGAATGGGCGTCAGAAAACGAATTGCTGCGCCTGCCGATGCAAGAATCGGTCGGATTGCATTCCAGAATCTGCTGGAGAAATCGAACATTGATGCTTCCCGGATCAAGGTGCTGATCGGGGCCACCAATGTCGGAGATGACAAGTATGAACAAAATCCGCAGATCGGACATGCCTATGAACTTGTACGGCACCTCGGCAAGGATAACGTCGCTTTTGACCTGTATGCAGGTTGTCCCGGTTTTAATGTGTCTGTGGAGCTCATTTTTATGCTGTCGCTCAGCGGAATTCTCCAGAAGAGCGATATTTCGATTGTTATCGGTGCTGAGAATTTACATCGCGCCAAAGCTTTCAGGTCCGATGACACCGCTAATATCATATTTGGAGATGATGCCCTGGCCACAGCTCTGGAGACAAAGTCCAATCGTAATCCCATCGGTCACGGATACGGCAGTGATAAAGCCAGATTGGCGTTCACGGAAAATTTTGTGACAGATGTGGCCCGCAAACTGTTCGAGATGAACGGGTACGGGAAACTTGATGGTATTATTATTGATAATCAGTTTGGAAAAATCGAATACAAAGTTCCGGCGACTGCCGCCAGGGTTCAGCATCATTTAATTGAATTGATGTACCCTGAAGCTTTAGAGGCGGGAGAGTTCAAGAAATTTATGAACGCTCTCTCGTTTTATGACCTGAAAATGAACACCTTTGCTTTTGACATTATGTCCTTAAGCCGGGAACCGAACATCGTTGAATTAATTGCCAGAGCCTATGTGGAATCAGGCAAATATAAGACAGTTGCTTCCATTTTTCTGGCGCCTGATCAAGACATCGAAATGACGATACACAAAGGCAGCGGTTACATGTTTCAAAAACCCGACTTCGGTATTGTAGATACCCTGACAAGAACCCATGGCTGTTTCGGCGATTTTATTCAAACTGTTTTCGTTGATGGGGATGTTTTCGGAGAGATGGATGGAAAGGGGGTTTTCTTATATGCCACTCGCAGTGCGAAGAAGCAGTTTACGGATATTTTAGCCGCAAACCATCTGACGTTCGATGATATTGAACTGTTGATCGAGCACCAGGCAAATTTTGCCATGATTCCGATGACCCTGGAGAAAATTCTGGAAGATAAGCAAGCGGTGAGCGATGTCGTTGCTGACCGGATGGTTATGAATATCCATGAGCGCGGCAATTGTTCAGTGGTTTGTATGCAAAGACTTCCCTACGATCTTCAGCGCGGTTCACTTAAAGAAGATACGGTTCAGGAGTTTTCTGTGAATCGCAATGTTGAAAAACTGAGAGATGCTTCTCTTGTCATGTATGATTCTGTCGGTGCCGGAATGACGCGCAGCTCGTTTTTACTGAAAAAATAAGAAACCGGCGCATGTGCCGGTTTCTTATTGGGTGTAAGATTGTAATAACCGGGTGAGAAAACTCCAGATCTTGTTGATCGAAGGGATATACAGTTTTTCCTCCGGTGAGTGGGGATATCTGATCGTCGGACCGAATGATATCATGTCCATACCTGCCTTTTTGGCGCCGATAATCCCGCATTCCAGGCCGGCATGTATTAACCGAACCAGCGGTTCCTTCCCATAAAGGTCGGCGTATACCCTTTTGCAGCGTTCGAGCAGCAGCGAAGCCATATCCGGCTGCCAGGCCGGATAACTGTTTTCCATTTCGCTTTTTGCACCGGAAAGAGCGGCGGCAGCCTGAACTCTTGCCGTTATTTCATCCAGTCTTGAGAGAACAGAGCTTCTCTGACTGGACAGAGCATTCAAAGCTTGATGTGATATGTCGAGGGTGGCAAGGTTATTGGATGTTTCCACCAGGCCTTCAATGTCGGCCGACATGCCGGCCACGCCGTGGGGAAGCGTCAGCAGCAGATGAATCATCTTTACTGTTTCTTCAGCGGTCAGAGCAGGGCTGTCAGCGACACCCGTTTCGGCCGGTCCAAAAGAAAGGTCTATTGATGATTCGCTGGAGGAAAATTCACTTTGCAGTGTTCGTTCAAATTCGACAATCAAATTCTTCACACGGTCGGATCGTGTCGGCTCAAGGGCGATCCGTGCGGTTGCATCGCGTGCGATGGCATTGTGAACCGTGCCGCCTTTAACCCTCACGATGCGGATGTCTGCTGTTTTTTGGATGACGTCCAGGGCCCGGGCGATCAATTTGTTCGCATTGGCCCTGTGCTTGTGAATATCAATTCCGGAATGCCCGCCGCGCAGGCCATGAACCGCCAGGTCGTATAACCGGAAATTCTCCGGAAGGGCTGAAGAGTCAAGGTCCAGGCGGATACGGGTGTCTTCGCCACCGGCACAGCCGACCGTAAATTCGCCCTCCTCTTCAGAATCAATATTCACGAGTATTTTCCCCTCAAATATATCCGGGTCCAGCGCTTTTGCACCTATCAGGCCCGATTCTTCGTCTACGGTGAACAGCAGCTCCAGGGGCGGATGAATTGTCCCGCTATCTTCCGCCAGGACTAGGGCGATGGCCAGAGCAATTCCGTTATCGGCGCCCAGGGTTGTCTCATCAGCCGTTACCCATTCATCACCGTAAATTACCCGTATGGGATCCCGGTCAAAATCATGACTTGATCCGTCCCTTTTTTCACACACCATATCCATGTGCCCCTGGAGAGTGATGATGGGGGAATTTTCAAAACCGGCGGTGGCCGGAACCTTGATGCACATGTTCCCGGCACTGTCTTTGCGGACGTCATGGCCGCGGTCGCCTGCCCACTGCTGCAGCCACCTGGATATTTTTTCTTCATGTTTTGAACAGCGCGGAATCTGATTGATCTGTTCAAATTTGGCAAGTACTTCCCTTGTTTTTTTATCCATAGAGATTTCCTTCAATGCTTTCACCAAATAGCTGCATTGCCGGTGTGCTGATCTGCGGATCATCGTAGTTCATAAACAATCCGCTCCACTGGTGCGGAGCATGCAGCGCCAGCCAGGCAATGGAGCGGGCCGGTACCGCCGCCGGTTCCAGACGGCCTTGAGTTTTCAGCTGCCGGTAGTAGGCGGCCTGTTGGGGCGGCATTTTTTGCGGGCCTTTTTCTCGCAGTAGTTCCTGCATGCGTGTATCCACAACGCCGGGGCGTGCGGCCACCGCCGTGATATTCGGTTCCTCTGCCGCCAGAACCCGTGTGAAATGATTCAGAGCGGCTTTGGCGGCACAGTAGGCGCTTGCAGCCTGGATTACATGCTGGGACGCACCGCTGCTCACGTTCACGATGCGTCCTCTGTGCCTGCGCAGTTCTGAAATGGTTGCCATGACCATGAACACAGGTCCCAGAAGGTTGACCTCAAAATTGTACCGCCACTGAGCCGGTTTGGTCCGGGCGACGGTTTCCAGCGGTTCAACAATACCGGCATTGTTTACCAGAGCGTCCAAACGCCCGAATCGATCAACAGTGCTTTCGGCTATACGCCTGCAGGCGTCCGGATCGGCAACATCCGCCCGGATGACCAGAGGCTTTCCGCCCAGCTCGGCCACATCAGCGGCAACCGGGTTTAAACCGCTTTCGGTCCGGGCCACAAGCGTAACAGCGGCACCGGTGTTGCCCAGCCAGCGTGCAACAGCCGCACCGATGCCCCGGGAAGCACCGGTTATAATGACAACGGGACGAGTATTCATTCTCTTCCTTTATCTTATCTAACAATTATTTCCGGCTTACCGGTAGATGCCATCCACAATATTTCCCGGAGCACAGAATAAATGGTAGGCAGGCCTGGCGAGCCGTAGCTGGGCGTAGGCGAGTCGCAACGCGCAACACATTTTATTTGGGCAGATCAGATGCGGTGGGAAGGTAAGTCAGTTTCGTAGCCTGATTTTTCCCCAGCATTTGTTTGACATATTCGAGGATGACAATGGATTCCATTTCCTGCCGGTCTAGCAAATTCAGATAATGTTGATTTGCAAACAGTTCTTTTTCCCTCTTTTTTGATATCAGGTCCTCTTTCTGGCATCTCAACTCGATCGATTTTAAGTAGGCCGCTACTATCTGCTGCAATTGTTCATCTGAGAGCTGTTCGATTTCCCGGCAGGTTTGGGCGAGGGTTGTTGGGTCGGGAAGGCCGGGGGATTCAAGAACCTCTTTAAATACATCGGCAAAACGGATGATCCCTTTATAGATGTTTGACCGCCGGGCAAAGTTTATTTTTTGAAAACCGGCCCGGAGCCATTTAAATACGCCAAAGCGCACCATCGGTTTGCCGGTTTCAATTTCGGAATAAAAGGCAATGGAATAGGAATCATACATATACGACCGCACCCAGCTGAACCCGGATTTTGCTATTCCAGGTTTACCGGTGTAAATATAGTCCCAATTGTCGTCCGGGCCCAGCACCAATCCCTGCCGGCTGACATCTGAGATCCCTTTTTGCTGTGACATCGATATTAAAACATTACGACCCCGATGCTTAAAAAGGATCAGGGTCCGATCCAGGTCATATTCATAATAAGACCCCGAATACTCATCCGGCGAGTTTACCATATGTTCAATGCCGGTTAGTATGATGGGCTTTTCAAGCCCCGGGAGCAGTTTCCACAGTTTCGGTGGCTGGCGTTTTTGCCCCTCAAATTCAGCCCAGTGGGACATCCGAAGGGAAGAAGGGGAGGTCACCACAGACGGAATATTCGGATGGTAGGCCAGACGCAAGATATAGGTCAGGTCGCGATGGATGTCGAACTGATAATATGCAGAAGGGGAACCGTTGAATTTGCCGGCATGATACAATACATCGCTTTCCTTGGAGGTGGCGACAAAATCCAGAACATTTTCAATGCCTTTGCTTGTGAATTGATGCGGGGCCGCTTTTTCAGGTCCGACAAAAGAGAGAAGGTAATTCAGCTCGTGTCGCACTGAATCCGAAACCTTCACTTCCTTCATGCCGCCCCAGGCAGGGATGTAAAAAGGAACATGCAAAAGGCTGATCGTTAAAATTAGCGTCAGGTATGTTTTTTTTGACATGTATAACTAACCGATATAACAATATTTACTTTACAATCCTGTCCGGCCTGTTTTTCAATTTCGCCACCTCTAACAAAGCCGTTGTATCGTACGTGTTCACGGGGTGCGTGTCCCCGAGCAGCGAGATTGGCGGAGTGGCCTCGTCATTTCAATGACTTAGCAGTGGGGGAGACCGCGGCTCCCGCACGTTTTTTGCGGGAGAACGCGGAGGGGGCAGGAATGCCCCCGCTGCTAAGTCATTGAAATGACTGGACACGCAGCCACCGGAGTGAATCGGGGAGACGCACCCCGTGAACACGTACATTATTTGTGCTCAGCGGACAAACCGGATAACCTGATTACAGGCATTTTTGTGTGAAATCTATTCCACAATTCTGGTAGTTTTTTTCCACAGTTTAACCTGTTTTACCTATTCCGAATATCTGCTGTAAAATTTAATTGCATAATATTTCAGTTGGTTATATCTAATTCTATTATTGGCACATAACTTGTAATTGACGTTTAATGCGAATTAATACTTTTTTCTTAGTAGATTATAAAATCACCAATATTAGGCAAGGTTTTATTTAACCGCAGACAGACGCGGACGAACGCAGACCTTTTTCCCGGACGACTTGCCCGACAAAAAACTTCCATGCCCTGCGGGCAATAATGAATTGTAGAATTTGGTGTTGGCTGAGTTTATAATCGGTACTATGAAATATCGCATAGCGATTGCAGTTT
>DAOVBC010000012.1 GCA_030670715.1 Deltaproteobacteria bacterium
AATTCTGGGGGGGCTCATGTCGAGCACCTGTTTGACGACCTTTTTGTGCATTCCCGCTCTTGGCGGATCAATGATCAATACATCGGGATTCGAGCTGATCTGTGGCAGACAATCAATGATATCACCTTGAATGAATCGGCAGTTTGTTATGCGGTTTCGGCGACAGTTTTTCAATGCGTCATTGACGGCACTATCTACGATTTCGATACCGATCACCCCGCCGGCATGGGATGACAGCCAGATTGCAATCGTACCGGTTCCGCTGTAAAGATCCACCACCAGTTCCTCCCCGGTCAATCCGGCAAACTCCTCTACCGTGCGATACAACAGCTCTGCTCCTGCAGTATTGGTTTGGAAAAACGAATTTGCCGAAATCTCAAACTCATAAGGACCGATTTTATCCCGCAGGACCGCCTCTCCCTGCAGGCTGATTTCATACTCACCAACGGCAATTCCGGCTTTACGGGCGGTAATGTTGTTGACCACCGCCACAATCTGTGGATATTTTTCCATCAGCAGATCGGCCAGCGGCTGGACGGCATCTCGTTCTTCAGTTGATGTAATGATATTTACCATCCATCGATCAAAGGCTGCCGAATACCGGAGCATTAAAAATCGCCAGAAACCGGTGTGGCTCCGCAAACCGTATACCGGAATACCGGAGCTTTTCATGTAATTCCTGACATCACCAAGGATTGCATTCCCACGCTCAGGCTGAAGCAGGCAGGCCCTTGTGTCGAGGACCTTGTAAAAAGTTCCGGGAACGTGAAGCCCCAGGGCGAAACCGGTTTCAAGGTCCTCCCGGCCCATTTCATCCGGCAGCAGCCATCTCCGATTGGAACAGGTAAACTCCATCTTGTTCCGATAACCGAAAACCTGGGGGGACGGCAGGGTTTCACGTACCGGAACATTTTTGATAGAACCAATGTGCGCCAGAGATTCGGCCACATGCCGGCGTTTATATTCCAGTTGCTTTGCATATTCCAGAAACTGCCATTTACACCCGCCACAGTAGCCGCTATCCGGGCATGGCGGATCAATTCTGTACGGGGACGGCGTAAGCAGTTCCAGCAGCCGTGCTTCGGCATAATTTTTCCGTTTTTTAACGATCCGAACTTTCGCGCAATCCAGCGGTGCGACCTGATCGACAAAAACAGCCAGACCGTTGACCCGTGCCAGCCCCCTGCCGCCAAAGGCAATATCTGAAATTTCAAGTTCGTATATTTGGCCTTTTTTCACGCCCATGTCCTTTTCTATATCAGAAAATACAAAATACGAAACACCAAACACGGGATGAATTCGGTTTTTTTGAATTCATCATAAGTGACTTTGTGCAAATTATGGTTATTTTACAATAAATAATTGAATTTAAGGAGAAAATGTGGTTAAATTACAGCAGGTTTCGCTCTGTAAGAAGATTCACTTCCTGTCTGACGGATTCCTTATCAAGGGGACCCTTCATCTGCCGTCTGTTGAATGCCCGCCTGTTGTCATCGGAGCACATGGTCTTCTGAGCAGCAGCGATTCGCCAAAACAGCGTGAACTGGCCATTCGATGCAATGAATTCGGATTGGCATTTTTCCGATTTGATCATCGGGGCTGTGGCGCCAGTCAGGGCTACTTCCCGGAAGTAACTTCTCTTGAAACCCGGGCCGGCGATCTATTAAATGCTGTACGAACGATCCGTCGCCGCAAAGATACGGGACATAGCCTGGGACTTTTCGGCAGCAGCATGGGCGGCACGGCCTGTCTGGCGGTAGCAAGAAAGGCCGGCGCAGATGCACTCGTAACTTACGCCGCTCCGATACGAAGCGAAACAATCAATCGTTTGCCCGACGGAGCAGGCAGCGCAGCGGCGGTATCATCTGCCACCGGAAGCACCAACCTTCAATTTAACATCTCCGACAAACTGAAGGGTATTCATAATATCCTGATATTCCACGGAGATGCGGATGAGATCGTCCCCTTTTCCAGCGCGGAGGAAATCTTTAACAGCGCCGGTAAACCGAAGAAATTAATCCGGCAAAAACAAGGCGATCATCCCATGGGCCGCAAGTCACACCAGATTGAGTTTATCCGCGAAGCGGTACGGTGGTTCGTCGCCGGCCTGACCCCACAACAGGAATCGGGGGGCGTTGCCTTTATCTCTGAAAGATGAACAACCCATCTGTGTTACAACTAAAAACAAGGAGTTCTTATGGCGGACGAACTTTCGAAAAAGTTTCTACGAAGAGCCTTTGTTAAAACGGTATTGCGCAGAACATTCGCGGTGCTCACATTGTTTGGATTGATCTACGGATTTGCTGTAGTTGTCTATGCCACACGTACAATCTACAAGGTAAAGATGAACTACGCCGTTGTTTTAGAACGATTCGGAGGGAAACGTGAAGCGGTCACCGCTGTGGGCTGGCATGTCCGGCTGCCCTACTTCACCCGAATTGAACAGGAAGTGTCACTGATGAATCAGAGACTCTTTCTGAGCAATCAATTGGAACCGGTGCGTATCATCTCCAAGGAAAACGTAGCCCTCTGGACTTCCGCCATTCTGACTTACCGGATTCGCGACCTGAAAACCTGGGCCATCGAAAATCTTGATCCCTTAAGCATTTTACAGGGGGATTACGACGGCATTGTCAAAGACATCCTGCAGGCCCAGCAAGTCAACCAACTCGTCAGTGAGAGAGAAGTCATAAAGGAGAAAATATTTACGACCCTGAAATCACGTCCGATAAACGAAGGCGGACCGACCCTGGAGCAAAAATACGGTATAGAAATCGTCAGCTTTGTTCTCAAAGAAACACGATTCGGCGACAAACTGGTGGCTGCCACAGAAGAAAAAAAACGACGGGAGCTCATTGCCGAAGCGGAAAACTATGCGGCTGACCAGGAAGCCAGCCGAATCCGTAAACTGTATGCCGCCTATCTGGAAGGCATTCAGTCGCTGCAGGAGGCCATCGGGCGTGGCGACAGAACAGGCGACAGAATAATAGATGTAGCACTTTTTGAATTTCTGACACAGCAGAAATGGGCAGCCGCTTATGAGAAAAATCAGGAAGGGCAGCACACCATCGTCATTCAGAATACACAGGGATCTCCGGCCCTGACCCTTCCGCCTCCGATTGCACCGGCGAAGCAGTCTGAAAAAAAATAGGAGTAACAGGATGCCCCGCAAGCTAACGAAAGAAATCAAATACGTTCGCCTTCCGGAAAAACGCATTCGTGAGATTGAAGACCTGGTTGCTTCCTGGCCCTATGAAAGCATGTCATTCATGCGGGCGCGACTGCACCAGTACAAGCCGCCTTCTGATTTCATCAATACCCTGCTGGAAATTTTTCTTTCACTGTTCATGGCAGCACCGAGAAAGAAATTTGTAGTGCTCAGAGACCCGGATATTCTGACCGACTGGCAGAAGCGGTTTGAGATTTCCGGTCAGACAAATCCCCAGGAATCCTGGAATAAAATACTCGAAAAAGAGGTTTCCGCCAAAGACTACACTTACCTTCTGTCCTTACTGGATAAAGAGTTAACCGATGTTCACATTCCCGACGAGCTGAAATCTCTTTTTGAAAAAATCTATCGGGCGCACATTCGCAAAGAATATATTTCGGACCCGTCCGTACCCAAGGTGCCCCTTCTCCTGGTTGTCGGCCCGAGCGGCAGCGGAAAGACATCCACCGTTACGCAGGCCATCGAACAGGTGATTTTTGTCAACCAAGTGTCTCCTGAAATTGATTTAAAACAGAAAAAAGAAGAATTGCTGGCGGGTGAACCGTTCTGGAAGACCATCAATGAAATCGACCCCACTCTCTCAATGGAGATGGCCAGACGCAAAAAAGTCAAATTATACAAGCGCCTTTCCCGCATTCCGATCATCCGGACGATTTTCAAGAAGAGGATCGGCAGTAGCCTGTCAAGACTGGAAGAGCAAGGTTTGGTGGTCGATTATTCCATGGTGACCCCCAACGATTTTCAGACCGCTCTGGCGGGCGAACCCGGCAATTACTTTAAAAAGACTCTTGGAGATCCCAGAAAAACATCCATTCGCCATATTGAAGAGGCTCACAGCGCGTTCGGAAAATCAGACGGTAGAGAATCCGGCGTGGAAAGACAGCAGAGAAGCCTGATCGATACGTCCAACATCGTCCTGGATGAGATTATTAACGGAAGCCGTGATTGTGTTCTGGTCGCCACCACCGATCAGCCCGAACGTTTCGATGCCGCTATCTACCGGCGCTTCGTTGAAAAGGGTAAACTCATCAACATTGCCGATTACTGGAGAAACCCTGAAAACCTGAAAGAAGTGGTACGGCTGGAGCTTCTGCGGCACGATATCCGGATTGCCGCTACCAGAGACAGCCGCTGTCACACAAACACCGTTTGCCTGCATCCCGAGGCACTGGACCACGTGGTGCAAAAGCTATACACCATATTTGACGAGAGAACCCTGCAATCCATCCCCTCTTATGTCCGCAAACTCATCGATTCGGTCATCGAAATCAAAGGGGATTTCGCACCGCAATACCTGGATGATTCTCTTCTGGTGCGGCACGCATTTGAACTGGTGGCAAAAAACTCTTACGGTGAACTTTTCGGGAAAGTGGTCGATCGTATGGATCGCGGTGTAAAATGGGAAGCATATGTCGGGGACGTCAAGGATACGTTTTCAGAGATGGCCAATAACAGCCTTTACTACGGTGTCAGCGAAGAAAAAGGTGTCGTGTTGAACGGTCCTCCCGGCAGTGGAAAAACGTTTCTGGCCCGCACCTGGTTAAGTGAAAACAGTGACGTTCACGACATAACCGCAAGCCCGAGTTCACTGCAGGATCCTGTAAATCCGATCGACGGCGCCATCGACAATCTGGAAAAGATATACGATATCGCCAAAATGATTGCCCCCACGGTTGTCTTTTTTGATGAGGGGGACTCGCTGGCACCCAAACGCAGTCCGTCCGGCGGCTCCCCCTCGGACAGGCTGACCAATAAATTCCTGAACATTATCGATGGTGAAATACCCTTGAACCGGGTGTTTACCGTCCTTACCACCAATCGGCTCGATATACTTGACCCGGCCCTGATACGTTCTAAACGGCTCAAAGTCATGGAAATATCCGGACATCTGCGCAAAGAGGACATCGCCGGGATTATTCAACAGGTGCTGAAAGACATTCCCCTTGCCGACGGACTCGATGTGGATTCTATCCTGGACATTTCCCAGGGCCTTTGCAACACCCCGGCCGACTATGCCGCATTTGTTGAAAAAGCCTGCTCCCTGCGCAGCACTGAATACGAAGTGCTTCTCAGGCTGCGCGATTTGTCCAAAGCGTCAAGGGAGAACATGGTCAATTTTGTCAAATTTAATTATAAAACCCTCATCGGTATTCTGGATGCCGTGAATGCGCCCCAGAAGCTTCGATCTGAAGTCAGAGGCGATTCCAATGGTTTTTTGGATCATTACGATAACATCATTGTGCTGCTGGACTATATTAAAAACGTAAAAGAATATCCGCTCATGCCTTCGCATTTGCACTCCGCACGTCAGGAGATATCCCAGAGTCCGGTGAAAAAGGGCAAGGTCCAGCTGGATGAGTTCCTGGAGGCGGAACTCAGCCAGGAACCGCAGGTGGGATTTATCATCGGCGTGGGAGCCAGCGATGTCAGCGGCATATTGCTGCCCATTGCCACCAGCCTTACCTATAACCTGGGACCTGAAAAGGTGATGGTTACCGGTGCGGTTTCCTCTTCCGCTCCCGGAGCTGCCGAGCTGGACATGGCGGTCAAAATGACACATCAGTCGGCCCAGGAAGCCCTGACCATGTTAAAAAATTATCTGCAGGATCTCGATCCAAAAGTCAGTATGTCCCGCCTGCTGGGCGACTTTTTGGATCACTTCACCATCCACCACCAGTTGCTGACCGCCTCTTATAATGTCGGCGGCCCATCCGCCGGATACGCGCTGGCCCTGAACTCTCTTTCGGCGCTCCTGTTGATACCGGTTTACAACGATTTCGGCATTACCGGCGCACCGTGGACCAAGGGGGTCAGGAAAGGCGAAGTCGGCGGTTCGGTAATCATCGGCGGACACAAAAAAAAGGCTCAAAAAGTCCTTATGCATTTAAGACGGATGTACATGCCTCTGCAAAATTATAAAGATCTTGAATATGAGTTTCTTGAAAATTACTGGTCCCAGGACAAGGATATCCTGGGGGTGACGCATTTCGGGGATCTGGTACCGGAGGTGATGTATCTCAGCCCTGAATATGAAAAAATGCTCTTTGAGCTGATTGACCTGAGAATTAATTATAAAAAAGATAAATACCGGGGGGTAAAACCTCCTGTAGAAGTCAAAGAAAACATTTTACAAAGCAAGCAGGTTTTGAGAAGCCAGATGGAGAAGGAAATCCTCTCCAGGCTGGACGCGCTGCGACAATATCTGCGCTCGCCCGCCCGGGATCCCCACCTTTCGATGGAAGAAATTTTCCGCAAAGGAAAGGCCAGAAAATGGATGAGTTTGAAACCGCTCTTTGAATATGTGAGAAAGAAAAAAAACGTTTTAAGAAACAGTTGAGTCAGGATTGGATCCGGATAAGTCTTTTACGCAGCAAATCAAGTGCCGTAAAGGCAAAGATCCTTTTGTTCATAGAGCGATTTTCGAACGGAAAACAGAAGCGTTTTGAGAATGTACCGCCCGGTCCTGCCAGGCCGATACAGACAGTGCCGACCGGTTTTTCTTTCGTGCCGCCGGCGGGGCCGGCGATGCCGGTCGTAGAAATGCCGTATCGGGCATCGCAAATGCGTCTGGCGCCCTCTGCCATTTCTCCGGCCGTTTCTTCGTGCACCGCACCGTAATTCTCGATGGTATCGGATGACACCCCAAGCACCGCAGTCTTGGACTGATTTGAATAAGTGACGCCTGAAAACAGAAAATAATCTGAACTGCCGGCAACGCCGGTCAGCAAATGGGATATCAGACCACCGGTGCAGCTTTCGGCAGCACCCACCGTAGTACCGCTCTCACGAAGCAGCCGCCCGACGACTTCCGCCATGGTGTCGCCGTCTGTTGATAATGTCTTGTCGTTGAGCTTCTTGCGGATCCAATCAACGGCATCCTGAACCTTCATATTCAGTTTGCCCAAATTCATGCCACGCGCGTAAAGTTTGAGATGTATCTCCGGAAATACAACACGCATACCGAGCTTTATTTCCGGAAACCGCCTGTCAAAACCGCTGATACGTTCAGCGGTCGCTGATTCGGTCAACCCGAAGGTAGTAATATTTTTAACCAGGGATATCGTCGGCGATCCGCCCCGCAGTTCATCAATCATCGGCAGGACAGATTCTTTAAGCATATGACGCATTTCTTCAGGAACCCCCGGCAGAAAAAAACACCTGCAGTGCTGAATATTCAGGACAAAACCGGGGGCTGTACCCACCGGATTCTGAATGCATACGGCACCTGCCGGCAGCAGTGCCTGCTTTTTGTTGGATTCGCTATACCGGCGGCGCCTTTTATTAAAAAAACGCTCTACAGATTGAAGCGCCGCGTCGTTCATAACCAGTTCGACGCCGGCCGCCCTGGCTGCTGATAGCGCTGATATATCATCCGGTGTGGGCCCGAGGCCGCCGGTGATGATTGCGATTTGAGTCCGCCGGCCGATTTCGGTTAAAATAGATACCAGCTCGTGTATATCATCCCCCACGCAGCTTTGCCGGGTGACTTCGACCCCCGACGCTTCAAGCCTGCGGGCGATGTAAGCCGAATTGGTATCCAGTACCGTACCGGTGCGGATTTCGTCTCCTGTAGCAAGAATTTCTGCTTTCATGTTTAATATGTATCGGGCGACGACAGCACAAACATGGAAGGATCTACTGAAATGTCGGCAATGTAGCGATCGATATCCAGTTGAATGCCGGCGCCGTTATCATCGGAGATGGTCAACCGTGATGGCACACGATACCCCCGGACATCCTGCATACGGTTAAATTCAACACGATATTGCAGCCCGTTGTCACTGTTTAAAATTTCCACCATCAGAATCTCGGATTTGTCTTCATTTAAATAAATCTTTTCAACTACCTGCCACCATTTTTGCAGAATTAAAATGTATCCTCTGCCGGCGGTATCTTTTTCCAGTGAAACGTTGGAGTGGCTTAAAATCGGGGGGCGTCCCGACAGAAGATCAATGATGTCACTCGATTTAACAGGCATGGAAATGAGTCTGCTCAGACTGGCGTTAGAGGAGCGCACTTTTTTCAACGAAGGTCGGGGGGCCTGCAGGTCGACAAAGTACAGATAACGTCCATCGGTGGCAAATTTTATTGCCGGTCTTCCGGAGGTGAGGACAACGATTCTGAGACTTGTGGGTGCTGCGCCGATCCAGGCCACACGCTCACTGATCGGGGGTCGGCTGCGGTTCCAGATTCTTATTTGACCAACCCCTTTAAATGCGGAAAGATTTTTATTGGTATTACTGAGGCTCAAAAGCAGCTGCCCGGCTTCCCGGTTCGCTGCAGCTTGTTCATCGGATATCTGCCGTGAGAATGCTCCGCAAGCGGTAAGACCGAGGGCAAACAGCAAACAGACAGCAACTTGAGCCGTTCGGCGGGCAGGTGTTATCATCGCTGATCTTTAAGTTCTTTTATCTTTTCTTTGAGTGTTCCTTTATCCTTGCGATCTTTCTGCAAGGAAAGCTGATAAAACTTGAGTGCATTTTTTTTGTCGCTGGTTTTCAGGTAGGCATCTCCCAAATGTTCCAGTATGATCGGGTCGTCCGGAACCAGTTCGGCTGCTTTCTTCAGGGTCAACAGTGCCTCTTCATAGCGTCCTTTTTTATAATAGACCCATCCAAGGCTGTCGGTGATATATCCGTCGTTGGGTTTGTATTTTAAAGCCCTCTTGATAAGCTGCTCGGCTTCATCCAGATTTCTCCCCAGATCGGCATAAGTGTAACCGAGATAATTTAATGCGTTCGCATGCTTGGGATCGAGCTGGATTACGGTCCTCATTGTTTTCATCGAAGTGTCTTTCTTACCCCACTTATCGTATACAACACCAAGCCGAAAATAATATTTAGTTTCTTCGGGCTCAATTTCGATGGCCTGTTTAAGCACCTTCTCGGCCTTTCCGTACTCTTCCTTTTCCTCATAAAAAGTGCCCAGATAATACATGAAATCAGGGTTGTCGGGATTGTTTTTTATGGCAGTCTTTAAAAAGGTGATGGCCTGGTCGATTTTATCCTGCTCCTGGTAGAGAAAGGCGATGTGAACGACTGCATCACGGTAGAATCGAGACTCCGGCTTTACTTTATGAAAATGTATCATCGCCTTATCATTCTTTTTACTGCCATTATAGGCGACGCCGGCAAGGTGGTGCAGATCAGAGCTGTCCGGGGATCCCTGAAGCATACCTTCGGTAATAATGATTGCATCCTGGTATCGATCCGGTTCCAGATAATTCTGAATTACTTTTAATATAACATCAAAATCATGCGCACTTCTTTTTCCCAGATCGGAAAATATTTTCTGCGCTTGCTTTTTTTTTCCGTGGCTCGTGTAAATAAGTCCAAGTTCGAGGGCGGCTCTGACATTCTGCGGATTTTTCTTTAGTATCTCTTCATAAATCCGGACGACACTTTTCGATTTGCCCTGGCTTTTATAAAGATTTATAAGTTCAAATCGAGGTTCAAGCAAGGACGGCTCTATCTCCAAAGCCTTTTTAAACTCCTTTTCCGCCCGCAGCGCGTGGCCCTGGCTGGCATAGATTTTACCCAGAAAAAAATGCCCCGGGTAAGATGCAGGATACTGCTTGACAAGCTCCTGAAACACCCGCAGGGAGTCGTCCGTCCGGTCCTCTTGCAGATAAATTCCCCCCAGCAGTAAATAGATATTCTGTCGCGTCTTATCCACCGCAATCACTTTTTCATATGCTTGCGTGGCCTGGTCCATTTCTTTTTGGGTCTGTTTTATCTTGCCTAAAATAATGAGCGCTTCAACATCGTGGGGTTCCTTTGCAAGAACATCATCGATGACAGCCAGTGCCTGCTGATTGTCCTTCTGTCGAGCGTATAAAAGGGCGAGCTCCCTTTTTAATAACAGCGAGTCCGGATCCTGTTCTACCGCCTTTTTAAGGTAGTAGATGGCCCTATCGGGCATCCCTTTTTGTTCGGCCAGCTGGGCTTCGGTGTAAAAATAATATTTATTTTCCGGTATCTCGGCAGCGTAAGATACTTTTTCTGCCGGCCGGATAGACTCACCGGGAGTTGAACAGCCGGATAAAAACCATATGGCCAGGGTTGCTCCGGCCAGGGTTATTTTGATGATGTTTTTCATTAACGCTCCGTGGTGATTTCTTCTGTATATGCAGCAAAGTCGGGAATTTCCCGTTGAAAATATTCTCTCATCTTCTTTACGATATTTTTCTCCACTTGACGGACGCGTTCCCGGGATATACCGTAGCGATCGCCGATCTTCTGAAGGGTCACCGGATTATCCGAAAAAATTCGCAGGTCAAAAATTTCTTTTTCCCGGGGCGTCATTTTTTTCCTGAATTCAGCTATCTTTGTATGCAAAAGCGCTTCAATTTCTTTTTTGGCCACTTTATCTTCAATCGATTCGGTAGCAGTGCTGAGAAACTCTATCCTCTCGGTGTCGGAATCATCTTTAAACGGCGCATCGAGGGACAAATCCCAGCCGTCCAGTCGCTGGTCCATATCCACAATTTCGCGCTCCGATACACCCAATCGTTCTGACAACAATTTCGGCTTGGGATCAAATCCCTCGTCAATCAGCTTTTGCTTTTCCTTTTTCAATTTGAAAAAAAGTTTCCGCTGTCCCTGGGTGGTTCCTATCTTCACCAGCCGCCAGTTGTCCATGATAAATTTGAGAATGTATGCCTTAATCCAGAAGGAGGCATAATATGAAAATTTCACATTTTTATACGGGTCAAACTTTCGCACGGCCTGCATCAGGCCGATGTTGCCTTCCTGAATAAGATCCAGCAGGTTCTGCATCCATACCCGCTGGAACTCCAGTGCGATTTTTACCACCAGACGCAAATTGGAGGTAACCAATACGTAAGCAGCCTCCCGATCATCGTGCTCCTGTACACGAATACCGTATTCCCTTTCCTGCTCGCGGGTCAGGAGTTTGTATTGGCTGATCTCCGTCAAATACCGCTGCAGCGGATCAAATTTGACGAGGGCCTTATCGGATGTCTGCTGGGTGGTTTTTTTCTTCTTTTTCTCCAGCCCGACAGCCTGCTTCTTGACCCGGCTCGGGGACTTTTTTTTCCGTATCTTCTTTTTATTGCTCATTTAAACCGTCTAACACCAGTCGTTGATGATGGATTTTGCCTGTGGACAACCGTACGATCTTATGCTAATTACCCACTCTGTGTAATGCGCGCCTGTAGCTCAGCTGGATAGAGCAACGGACTTCTAATCCGTAGGTCGCAGGTTCGAGTCCTGCCAGGCGTACCATTTCTATATATCGCCAGCCTAAACCTGGATGCATCATGGAAAAATCAGGTTAAAATCACAACAGATTGAACGTTTAACGTTTTACTTTACCACAATTTTAATAATTTTCAATCTGTATTCGTGCTTTTGAGAGAAAAGGTGGATGGGTTCACTGCTTTTTTATAGATAGAGACTTTAAATATTAAATCCGGTTACATTTTTTTTCAGGATCGAATGATGAGAACCGGATTAATCCCTTTTTCCACACCGCTGATCCAGACTGCACATCACCATAAACGGCAGCTCGATGATAAATTCCAGCATAAACCCGAACATAATCAATGTTAGAATAAAAGGCAGTTTCACCAGATAGAATACGATCTTCTCAACCATATCGGTTGGGTAACACAAGTAGTGGTAAAACACAAACAGAGTACCGTTATGCACATTTCAGAATTATCAGATCGGCAACTCGCCGGCCAGCGGCTGATGGTCGGCTTTGACGGCATCCGCCTGAATGCGAACCTTCGCCACCTCATCAGCACCCTCAAGGTTGGCGGAATCATACTGTTTACCCGAAATATTACCGGGCCGGAGCAGCTGCAGAAGCTGTGCTTTTCGGTCCAGGAGTACGGCAATCACACAGGTATACCACCTCTTTTTATTGCCATAGATCAAGAGGGCGGGCAGGTGGCCCGTCTGAAAGAACCGTTCACGCAGTTTTCCGGTGCGGCAAAATTAAAAAATACGGAAGAGGCACGTCGCTTCGCTCGCATTACGGCTTATGAACTCAGTGCGGTCGGCATCAACATGAATATGGCCCCGGTGATGGATGTCGCACCGGAAAATGCTCGAAGCATAATGGCAGAAAGAAGTTTCGGATCGGACCCTGAGCAGGTATCCCGAATGGGCATTCAGATTATCACTCGCCTGCAGCAAGACAATATCATGGCGGTGGCTAAACATTTTCCGGGTATCGGCCGAACAACACTCGATTCACACCTCGACATGCCCGCCCTCGGTGTTGACCTTGAAACGCTGAAAGCTGCCGATATCATTCCATTTCAGGACGCCATAACACACAAAGTGGCAGGAATAATGCTGTCACACATCTTCTACGACCGGATCGACCCGCACTGGCCGGCCAGTCTCTCTCCGAAAATAGCCAGGAATATATTGCGCGATGAGATGGGCTATGGCGGCGTAGTGATGACCGATGATCTGGACATGGGCGCAATTAAGAAGCGTTATCCTATTCAAAAGGTTATGACTCAGATTCTGTCGGCCGACATCGACATCGCTTTGATATGTCACAAAAGTCCCGATATAGAGACTGCATATGAGGAAATTCTGAAATCAATAACAGATTCAAGTGATTTAAGAACCCGATGCAGGGCTTCCGTTGAGCGGATATTAAAGTTGAAAGAAAAGTATTTAGGAATTTAGGAATTCAGGGATTTAGGGATTTTTAAATCCCTCCCGAATTGTCATCCCTCAATAATTATACACAGCGTCACAATTAATTGCGTATCGAATGGACGAATTGTTGAAAATAAAGCTATCGAAAACGGTAAAACTTGTAAATCGCTGTGTATGTATGCGCAATGATTTAAGTCGTTCTGTATAATTCCTCAATTCCTAAATTCCTTAATTCCTAAATCGGTTGTCTGGAATACACATCATCTTTCAGGCCTGAAACGATGCCCCTTTTCAGATAATGATAACCAACCGCAGCGATCATGGCTGCATTATCTCCGCACAGGCCGACAGAGGGAATATGTATGTTCAATCCTTTCGCCCGCGCCTCGTGCCTTACTTTTTCCCTCAGTCTCCGGTTGGCGGCCACTCCGCCAACCAGCGCGATATGGACACATTGCTTCTCCACAGCGGCGTTGATAATTTTGTAGGCCAGCACCTCCACGACAGCTTCCTGAAAACCGGCGACAATATTGGATATATTTTCTTTCAATCGATCCGGATGCTTCTGTATGTACCGGTTAACGGCTGTCTTTATGCCGCTGAAGCTGAAATCAAAGTCGCTCCTGTTCAGATATGGACGGGTGAATTTAATTTTATCCGGATCGCCCTTTTCCGCCAATTTCGACACAATGCCGCCACCCGGATATCCCAGCCCAAGCATTTTGGCCACTTTGTCGAAAGCTTCACCGGCAGCGTCATCACGGGTTTGCCCCAGCAAGGAAGCGTCAGTGTGAGAGTTAACATGATAGATGCTCGTGTGTCCGCCGGAAACAAGCAGCGCCACATAGGGAAAAGGCGGGGGATCGGGTTCGAGGAAAACGGAATCAATGTGTCCTTTCAGATGACTGACACCGACCCATGGAAGGCCCCGGGACATTGCCAAAGCTTTGGCAAAAGAAAATCCGACCAGCAGAGAACCGATCAGCCCGGGTCCCCGGGTAACCGCAACAGCGTCGATTTGATCCAAGCCGATAGCAGCCTCCCGAATTGCCTGCTGAAAAACCGGTACGATCGCCTCGATGTGTTTTCGAGAGGCCAGTTCGGGGACAACACCACCGTAGGGATGATGAACGTCGATCTGGGAAGATACCACCGAAGATAGTATCCGTGTGCCGTCAATCACCACCGCTGCGGCAGTCTCATCGCAGGAAGTCTCAATACCCAGTATAATCAACAACTATCCCCGGGCGCCCGCCGGGCGCCTTGTTTGCCGGAGCCTCAGGTGCTGCACAGTGCGCCATTCTTCTGGCCTCTGGCAACCCATTCCAGTAGTTTGGATAAGAATTTGGGCAATTTCACCAACAGTTGTTTTTCTTTGCGCTCATTCATCTTAATGATGGACTATTCGGGTATAATCGAATATTTCAGGTTAAACCCATTTGCATCGGTCAGCCGCTGACCGGCACTCAGCAATTTCGCCGATGATATATGTTTTTTCATTCAGCGCGGAAAGCCTGGCAACGATCTCAGATGCTGATTTGTCCGGTACCACCGCAACCATGCCGATACCGTTATTAAAGGTTCTTATCATTTCATCATCCGAAACATTACCGCCTTTCTGCAGAAAGGGAAAAACAGGCGGAATCTCCCAGCTTTTTTTCTCCAGCACGACCTGGCAGGCCCTGGGAACGATTCTTAAGAGATTTTCTTCGATACCCCCGCCGGTGATGTGCGCCAGTCCATGCACGGTGAGATCTCTGGTAAGATGGCGAACCGTTTCCGAATAAATCTTTGTCGCTTTGAGCAACTCTTCGCCGAGGGTGTGGCCAAACTCGGGAATATGATCTTCGCACTTTAACTTCATTACTTCAAAGCAGATCTTGCGCACCAAAGAATAACCGTTGCTGTGCAGACCATTTGAGGCGATACCGATAATCTTGTCCCCGACATGAACCGCCGAGCCGTCCAGTATCCTGGCATCGTCGACAATACCAACCACGAAACCGGCCAAATCGTATTCCCCTGCCTGATAGAGCCCCGGCAGTTCTGCTGTTTCGCCTCCGAGAAGCGCACACTGCGCCTGTTTACAGCCTTCGCCGATTCCCTTGATGATATCGGTGGCCACTCCGGTTTTCAACCGGCCCATGGCCAGATAATCAAGAAAGAAGAGCGGCTTTGCTCCCTGGACAGCAATATCATTGACACACATGGCAACCAGATCGATTCCGACCGTGTCATGTTTGTCCATCATGAAAGCGATTTTCAACTTTGTTCCAACCCCGTCGGTGGAGCTGACCAGCACCGGCTTGTCCAGGTTGGCAACGTTTAGTGAAAAAAGCCCGCCAAAACCGCCGATATCTCCCATCACGCCGGATCTGCGGGTTTGCTTGGCAACTTCTTTGATGGTATCCACCAGTTTGTTGGCCTTGTCAATATCAACACCGGCATCAGCATACGTTAAGGATTTTGGCATCTTTTTCTCCTGAACTATCAACAATCAATCAAATTTAACACAGTATTTTCGCAAATAATCCACTGTGGCCGAGGCCTGCAATATAAAATCGGATGTGAATCGGGTTGTGCAGGGTATTTTCTGGAAGCCGATATGTTGCTCGTTTGCACCCTCGTATCGCAGTGGTCCCATATGGGGGATGAATGGCACGCTATTATTGAACGTAACCAGCCTTTGGCCCCATTCCCCATATGGGACCACGCAACCTGCAGTATTAATTCATATCGGGCTGATACGCACAAATAAAATATAAATCGATGCGAAATCCCGCCTTGCGGGGTAAGAAAATGGCCTGGGCGGCCCGGTTCACACCTTCGATTGGGCTCAACGCTTCGCTATTCAATGCTGCAGCTTAAAAAAGCTGTGCGAAACTTGTGTGATAAATAATTCAAATTCATCATAAAGGGCTGATCAATACAGAACCACTTAAATAATATCAAGTATTTTTTCTTCAGACAAGGCGGCTATTGAAGCTTGGTCGGTGAGCCCGATTAACAGACTCAACCGACCAAACCGACTCAACGGACGTAACCCCTTCTATTATTCCCAGCAGGGCCCACCGCCATATCCTGAACCAGAACCCATACCCCGGCCGTAACCCATGCCGCCACTGCCCATCATATATCCGCGTCCGGCATTTGGATTGATTTTTCTCATTTTAATCATGTGATCCACGCGTTTCTGATCAAGCTGAGTTTC
>DAOVBC010000149.1 GCA_030670715.1 Deltaproteobacteria bacterium
TTGCGGCCTTCTTCGAGCAAACCGACCGATTTTAAAACATTTCTGCGTTTATCCAGGAGGATATTTTGTTGCTGGAAGCCTTGCAGTCCAATGGAGGCGGTGGTCAGCAGCAGGCTGCATACCAGACACATCACCGCCGCAAAGACCAGCGACTTTATTCTGTCAGACATTTGGTACCCGTTTTTTGAGTCTGAATTTTAGTTCAATCTGATCCAGCAGGGGCGCAAACAGGTTCATGAAAATGATGGCAAGGCCCACCCCTTCGGGATATGCCGGGTTGAATACGCGGATAAGGACCGTCAGTACACCGATGGAAAAACCAAAAATCCATTTTGCAACCGGCATATGTGCTGCTGATACCGGATCGGTAGCCATATAGGCAAACCCGAACATGGCCCCGCCCATCATCAGGTGATAAAAAGGGTTGAGCGAAAGATAGGGCATGGAATTATCGGTTGCCACCAGATTCAGGAAAAAAGCTGTCGCCAGCAAACCCAGGATACAGCCAAAGATAATTCTGTAGCTGGCAATACCCAATATAAGCAGAAATGCAGCCCCCACAAGAGCCAGCAAGGTGGATGTGCCGCCGATACTTCCCGGGTAGTCACCCAGCATCAATTTCGCAGCGCTGTAACCGGCGTCCGTCAAGACGCCCTGTATGTCAGCCAGTCGTTCGGTAACGGTTGCCACGGAAAGAGGCGTGGCGCCTGTAAAGGCATCTACCGCTGCCGTGCGGCCGCCGCATAAATGCGTCCAGACTGCATCTCCGGAGAGCTGTGCCGGATAGGCGAAATATAAAAATGCCCTGCCGGTCAGCGCCGGGTTTAAAAAGTTCCTGCCGGTTCCGCCGAATATCTCTTTTCCGATGACGATACCGAAAGAAATGCCGAGTGCCGCCTGCCAGAGAGGGATCGTCGGCGGAAGTGTCAGGGGGAAAAGGGCACAGGACACAAACAACCCTTCGCTGATTTCATGTTTGCGGACAACGGCAAACAAAAGTTCCCAGAAAAAACCGACAGTGTAAGTGACCACTACCAGCAGAAGCACAACCTTCAGACCCGTGAAGATCGCCGGGAAAAAACCGGTTGAAAGTCCGGAAGCCAGATGGGATTGATAGCCGACATTATAAATACCAAAGGCATAATGCGGTAAAAGCGCCACGATGACCAGCATCATGAATCGTTTTACATCCAGGTTGTCCCGCACGTTGGGTGCCGTCCGGGTGGCACGTGCCGGTGCAAAGAAAACCGATTCGATGGATTCGTAAAGCGGATAGAGCTTTGCAAACCTTCCGCCTTCCACAAAATGTTTTCTCCCGGATTCAAAGAATTTTTCGATAATGTTCATTAGTACCTAATTGTGAATTATGTGCTTTTGAAGGCAAGAAATATACGTAATGTCTTGTGTTGCCCTTATGGGTTAGATACTGGATGCTCGTTTCTGGATACTCGATTTAAAAAGGAACTTATCTTAATTTTATCCGGCATCAAGCATCAACATAACGCCTCTTGGGAAAATCCCATGACCTGAGGCAATTTTATATGTTATTTGCGGGACACGACACTAGGCCATTTTTTCTTTGTAGAAATCGGCTTTGGCATTCTTCAGCGTTTCAAACAGTTCTATTTTTGATGGGCATACGTAAGAGCATAATCCGCATTCCACACAGTCGAGCAGTCCGTGCTCCAGGGATTCCTCGACCTCTCCGGCCAGAACAGCCTTGTATGTAAACTGTGGCAGAATATCCACCGGGCACACCTGAGCGCAGTACCCGCAGGCGATACAGGCCCGATCACCGCCGTGAACACTGCAGGTCATTTCCAGGTTTTCCCGATTCAGTGCGGAGAGGAAGACCCTGGAATAGCTCGGTTTGCGGTAACCGGGCCGAAACAGGCCCAGCAGCTCACCCTTCTCATGGCCTTCCGGGATCAGGCTAAGGGCCGTTTCGAAAAGACCGAGATAGGTATGCGCGCTGCCGGCATAGCCGGTGAGAAGCCCGCCTTCGATATATCGAATGTCGCTATCATCGATGCGATCGTCGGTAATATGGGCCAGCGGTGCTCCCAGCCGTGTATGAAAATGTTTTTTAACACGGGCGCAGGAACCGGCCAGAGCAACGGTCCTGCGGGTCGGATAGGTACCGTTTTTCAATAGATGGGCCAGCAGCAACACGTTCTGACCGTCTACGTACCAGCTGCGGTTTTCCTCCGTAGATGTTTTCATGTGGTACACCAGAACCCCCGGGTCATGGACCGGATAATTTCCCGAGTAGGTGAGGGTGATGATGCCGTTCAATTGCCTCTGGATGGCAGTGTTTGTCCGGGAGGCACATACCTGAACCCGGTCCGCGGACAGTTTGCCCAAAACTTTTAAACCATATTCGAAAAGCTCCGTGCTGCCCGCCAGGTAGACCTCGGGCAACGGCTGGAACGGTTCCAGGTTGCCCAAGCTGACATAAATGGCCGGCGGCACAGTGTCCGGGGAGGGATAGTCCCGAAAAGGAAGTTCTCGGATCAAGGGCCAGAGACCGCCATTGACAATCAGGCGGATCAATTGATCCCGATCGATTTTTTTGATATCGATTTCCGGCAGAGATTCAAATTCGACCTGTTTTTCTTCGTCATCGAGCTGGATCACAATTTCTCTGATCACCCGCCGGGGTCCGAAAATAACATCCACGACCTTTCCCCCGCCGGGGGATAGGAATTGAATTTCACTGTTGCGCTTGTCTTCGATCAGCGGCGAGCCCACCTGAACCGTATCGCCGGCCTTTACTTTCAGACGCGGTTTGACAAAGGGAATACGTTCCGGAAGAAGTGCCAGACGGGTTGGTTTTTGCAGGCTTTGCACTTCCGGAGCGGGTTGACCGCTAACCTTTATATTA
The DNA here is from genome assembly GCA_030670715.1 of Deltaproteobacteria bacterium. Classification (GTDB taxonomy): domain Bacteria; phylum Desulfobacterota; class Desulfobacteria; order Desulfobacterales; family SG8-13; genus DAOVBC01. The sequence goes on from DAOVBC010000149.1 coordinate 2,885, forward strand.
AAACCACTTTTAATCCGGATTGATTTCATATGAAGCCCTCTTATCCTGGATCAGCCATCAACGTTTGAGGCGGCTGATTGAAGCGTAAACCCATCCTGCTTAGCATTTTTGATTTTCATTTTCAATACGCAATTGGGGCAGAGATGACAACAGGTCGCTGCCGATAGTATGCCGCCCCCGACAATTTCTTTCTTGACTTTTAGGGGAGTGCATTACATTTTTATAATGAAGCCGATATGTAGATCGACTTTTAGGCCGGCTCAACCGGCCAATGTTTACGAAAACGAGGTGAATCATGGAAGAGAATCAATCGATAATCAACACAGGACTAAGAGGCGTAACGATAGCCAGCACGCGCATCAGCGATGTGGACGGTGTGGCGGGCCGATTGATATACCGGGGGTATCTGGTGCAGGACCTGGCCGAAAAAGCCGGTTATGAGGAAGTGGTGTATCTTTTATTGTATGAGAATTTACCCGATAAACAGCAGCTAAAAGAGTTCAAAAAGCGTCTGGCGGCCGAGCGATTTATCACCCCGGAGGTCATCGAAGCACTCAAGGCGTGCCCGGCCGACGCATTGCCGATGGATATTCTGCAGGCAGGAGTAGCGTTGCTGGCCAATGGCGATGCGGATGTTCAACAGCAGACGGCAGAGGCGGTCGATCGTATGGCGGTGCGCCTGATTGCAAAGTTTCCAGTGCTGCTGGCGGCCTGGGAGCGCATTCGAACGGGCAAGACTGTGGTGGAGGCGGCTTCGGATTTGGATCATGCGGCCAATTTTATGTACATGCTCACCGGTGAGCGTCCGGATGAGGACCTGGCGCATTTTATGGATGTGGCGCTGGTGCTGCATGCCGAGCATTCGTTTAATGCATCCACCTTTTCGGCGCGGCAGGTGGCTTCTACACGGGCGCATATGTACGCGGCGGTGTCTGCGGCGGTGGGATCACTCTCCGGTGAATTGCACGGAGGGGCCAATGTACGGGTAATGCAGATGCTCAAGCGCATCGGTACCAAAGATGCAGTTGAAGAGTATGTCAACACGGAGCTTGAAGCCGGCCGCGTTCTGTTTGGGCTGGGTCATGCGGTTTACAAAACCGACGATCCACGGGCACACATTTTAGCGCCGATGTCACAAAAGCTGTGCCGGCGCATCGGTGAGGAGCACTGGTACGAAATCTCCAGGGAACTGGAGCAAAAGGGCAAGGCGGCGTTTAAGGCGCGCAAAGGGATCGAGATCTACACGAATGTCGATTTTTACAGCGCATCGCTGTACTACGCGATGGGAATTCCGATCGACTTTTTCACGCCGGTATTTGCAGTTTCACGGGTGGCAGGCTGGACGGCGCACGTCATCGAGGAACAGTTTGCCGGGGCGGCGGGCAAGCCGACGCTGTATCGTCCCGAATCGGATTACATCGGCGATTACTGCGGCCCGGCCGAATGCGCGTTTGTATCGATGGATGAAAGATAAAAAAACAAATTTAACAGGCTTGTAAAAAGTCAATAAATGCCTTTTTACGCGCGTTTTAGGTTTTAGGTATTAAGTTTTAAGTGACTGTAAATAAAAGCATTCCCTCAACCTAAAACCTAACACTTAAAACCTAAAATTTAGATCGTTCGCCCTAGTTTCGCTCCTTCGTAAATAGCAGCTTTTGCGGTCCGCGGTTCCAGACAGTCACCAATTACATGCGTTTCAAATCCGAGTGCCATAATCTGCTTGTGAATCGTATCGTCCGGCCGGACCCCGACGGCAATGACAACCCGTTCCGCTTCTATCTTGCGTGTTTCATTATCATGTGCGGCGACCACCACGCCATCGTCTTCCACTTTCAAGAGTCGGTGTTCGGTCAGAAACCGGACCCCCTTTTCTTGCAGCTTCCGCAGCAGGACTCGCCGGGTTATGGTTTCGATATTGCTCCCGATAGCGGGCAACACTTCCACGATGGTTACGGGCGATCCCATCTCCGAAATATGATAGGCCACCTCACAACCGGTGGCCCCGCCGCCGATGATCACCGTTTTCATACTCTCCGGTTTTTGGCCGTTAAGGATGACGTCAAATGTTCCGACCATCGACCTGTCAATTCCTTCAACCGGAGGTAAAACAGGCAGGGAACCGGTTGCCAGAATGATCACGTCCGGGTTTTCCATATTTATGGTTTCAACCGTGACCTCATGCCCCAGATGGCATTTTACATTGTGCAGTTCTATCTGTTTTTTCTGGAACTGAATCACGGTTTGCAGTTCTTTTTTATAGGTTGTCTTGCTGCCGGGAATCAGCAGCCCCCCGAGTACGGGCGCTTTTTCATACAGATGTACATCATGGCCTCTTTTGGCAGCCACCCAGGCTGCGTTCAGCCCTCCCGGACCGGCACCGACCACCATCACTTTTTTCGGGTTTGCGGATGGAACGATCCGCATTTCCTTTTCACGCCCCAGGGTCGGGTTGACCAGACATTCCAGTCGTCCCTTTCTGAATATGGACTCCATACATGTGTTGCAGGCAATACAGGTTCTGATTTCATCGAAACGCCCTTCTTTTGCCTTTATGGGCATTTTAGGGTCCGCCATTAACCCTCTGCCGATGCAAACCAGATCTGCTTTGCCTTTGGCGAGCACATCCTCGGCGGTCCAGGGGTCGTTGATCCTACCCACCGACATGACCGGGATGTCGAGAACCTGTTTGATTTGCCCGGCGGAGTCTGCCAGGCAGGCTTTTTTCATAAACATCGGCTGGCAAATCCATTCGGTTGTTAAATCGTTGCCGGCAGAGACCTGAACTACGTCAATACCCGCCTCCACCAGGATTTTCAGGATTTCAATGCTTTTTTCCACCGTCAGGCCGTCCGGTACGAATTCCTGGGCGCTTATCTTAAAGGATATCGGATAATCAGCGCCCAGGCGCTTCCGTATTTCTCGAACGATTTCCGCTGCAAACCGGGTCCGCCCGGCGGTGTCGCCACCGTAGCCGTCGTTTCTGACATTTGAAAAACGCGAGAGAAACTGGTTGATGAGATAACCGTGGGCGCCATGGATCTCCAGAAGTTCAAACCCGGCCTCGCGCGCCCGTACAGCAGCATCTGCGTATTTTTGAACGATTTTCTGTATGCCGTCTGTAGTTAACGGTTCTACCTCACCCCGGATGGTCGGGCATGTCAGATGGGACGGTGCAAAAGGTTTGCGCTTTATGACTTTAGCAGAAGTCTGCCGTCCGGCATGATGGATTTGAATGGCCGGGATTGCGCCTTCAGAGCGGACGGCATCCGCTATCTTTGAAAGTCCTTCTATCATCCGATTATCGTCAATTCTAGCCTGATTAAAAGAGACCACCCCTTCCGGGGA